>JACPST010000023.1 GCA_016193165.1 Deltaproteobacteria bacterium | reverse complement strand
CGTATAAATATTGAAGGGAGTGTGTTGGAGATGAAAGAGGTCTTTAAAAAAAAGATTTAAAGAGCCAGAGGTTGGATTTAAAAGTTTAAGCCAGGCAATGGCTCCCACATAGGGAGGGATAATGTAGGGGATTGTAAACAAAGACTTCCAAAGACATGGGCGTTCCAAATCGGTTTTAGACAAAAGCCAAGCTAGAGGAAGTCCTAATCCCACAGAAAAAAGAGTGGTCAAAAGACACAGCTCAAAAGTGTAGAGCAGAGAGATCCAATTCGATTTTTTAGACAAAATCAAAGCATAGTTTTCAATATGCGTTGGCAAGAGACTTTTAAAAGTGAGCAAAAGAAGGGGAAAAGCACCAAAATAGAGAAGAAGGGCGGCAGAGATCAAAAGAATCCAGGTCTTCGGATCCTTGAGTTTACTCATACATAATTTTAGAAAAGGTGTCTTTCAGAGTCTGATGTTCTTTAAACGTGTTTTGTGTAAACTCAGAATTCCAAGGGAAGGAGTGCTTTAAAATAAATCCAAAAGGCTTGGCATTATCTGGAGGAGGGAGCATGGGATTGGCAGAATACATATTGGCTTTGATCATCCAGCGCTGGCCTCGTTCTGAGAATAAAAAATCAATCATGCGTTTGGCGAGCTCTAAGTCTTTCGTTCGTTTAAAAATAGCTACAGGGCTAGGGACCATGATGACGCCATCTTCTGGATAAATGGGTTCTAGCGGACTTGCCTGAGATTGGGCTTGTAAAATATTTTCCAGAAGAATAATGCCCACGGAAAATTCTTTGGATTCTAGTTTTTCTCTGACCGTGGAGTTTCCTCCCGCGGCCACCACGTGATTGGCTCTGAGTTTTTTAAAAAAATCCCACCCATACTTGGCATTCAATGCCGCAACCGCTGTAAACGTTGTGCCTGATTCTAGCGGAGATCCCATCACAACTTTGCCCTTCCATTTTTCTTCAGTCAGTTCTTTAAAAGTTTTGGGAAGTTCATGGGGTTTAAGGTCATTGCGATTATATGCCATGACCACCACAGGAACACGTTGAGTGGCAAAATAGTGTTCGGAATCCTTTAAAGCAGGGGGAACATTTTTAGAATTGGGAGATTCATAAGGAGTCAAAAGTCCTTTATTTTTTAGCTCAATATAAAAGAAGGGATCCGAGGTCATGAGGATATCTGCTTGTAAATTCTTGGCCTCAAGTTCCGCGTTGATTTTGGCTGCTACTTTTTCACTCCCTGAGGCAAACCATTGGAGAGTGACATCTGGAAATTCTCTTTGAACATCCTCTTTCATCATCTCAATCATGTCCTTATACATAGAGGTATAAATCCAAAGTTCTTTTTTTGATTTTTTAGAACAGGCAGGAATAAAAAGAAGAAGGCTTAGAACAAGGGGAAAAAGAGGAAAAAAATTTTTCATTCCTTATCTTTGATAAAAAAAATAGCCTTTATTGTCAATGAAAAGACTCTAAGAGCTTAGGCGTAATATCAGTAAGGCTTTTTACAATATGGTCGGCTTGGCTTGTGTCTTGTTTGAGTGTGGGGCCGCAGGGAATGGCAATGCATTTCATGCCCGCGGCTTTGGCCGCTTGAATTCCATAGGCGCTATCTTCTAAGACCAAGCAGTCCTGGGGACGAATTTTTAAACGTTTGGCCGCTTCTAAGAAAATATCGGGATAAGGTTTCCCTCTATCGACATCGGCCGCGCATACTACTGTTTTAAAATACGGCAGGAGTTTTAAATGATTTAGAGTAAATTCGGCCACTTTTTTAGAAGCAGACGTTCCAACAGCCATAGGAATTTTTTTGGATTTAAAATAATCAAAGAGCTCATAGACTCCTGGCAGAGGTTTAATTCTAGATTTAAAAATTTCGATGGTTCTTTAATTTGAGGATAGCGTTGTTTTAAGATTGTAAAAACGTGAACATCCGTGGTCCCTAAAAATTCTTTGTCTTCTTGATGGGTGTAGTCAATGCCATAATCGAGTCGGAGCATTTTTTGAAATGATAGAAAATGCTCCGTTTCAGAATTGACAATAATACCATCCATATCTGAGATGACGGCACGAATAGACATGGATAAGGCTTACTCTTCTTCGTTTTCTTCAGGAGAAAATCCTGGTGTTTTTGGAGTAAAGCTTTCTAAGAGCCACTCTTTGCTTTCGAGAGCATTTCGCTCACTTCTAGATAACTTTGGAGCTCTTAAGCGATCTGCCCACTCCGGCATTGTGAGTTTATAGTGTTCGGGATTATTCAGCGCGCGACTTCCTAAAGATCCGGAAGTTCCAAACCAGCGAGGGGTGTTGATGGGAAGATCGTAACGATTGATTTCAAGTCTCGTGTTTCTAAAGCCCTTTTCACTATAACGAAAACTCAATTGAGGGTTATAGTCTGGCATATAGCGGACTTTTTGGAGCTTTTTTAACCCCTTGTTCCAATCTTGGGCCGCCCCTTTTTCCGTGGCGGATTTAAGGTTCACAACGGTCACATCCTTTGTGTCACATTTTCTCATAGCTTCTTTGGCATGAGATCCGAAAGTCAAAATAAGCTCAATGCTATTTTCTTCTAGAATTTTTTCTAGAATTCTATTTCTGACTCTCACAACTTGAGAATGATTTGAAATCTCTCTTACTTTATCAAAGGAGAGATCTAAGGTATCCACGGGTAAGGTTCGAATGATAACATAATTATGAATAGCACCGATGCGAGTTAAGAAATGTTGGACTTTTTGTCCGCCATTTCCCGTCAAAGCCCGGCAGGTGAACATATCATCGTGAGATTCTTGATCCGCTAAGATCAAAAATTTGGTATTATCTAACCGGCCACGATAAATGGGACCTGTTCCAAAGGATTTGTGAGAGGTGACTCCTAAGGCATTAAAATCCGGCCACTCATAGCCTTCTTCCTCACCCATGAGCAGTCTTGCCCACTTTTCTCCAGGGCCAGGGTCAAAGGCGTTAGTGTCGTGACGAGGAGCCTCGTAAGCTAAATCTTCATCGTCTTGAATATAACCAGAATCTTTAAAACCAGACCTTTTGGGTGCTGCCCACCGTACCGTTGGGTCAGCATATTCTCCCGCCTCGGAAAAGACTTTCACAGATCGTTGACCATCTCCACGGTTGGAACTGGTTCCTCGCGCACCCAGTCTCCAGTTAAATCCGAACGCAAAATCTCGGTAGGGAACAGGAGCAGAGCGATAGACATAGGGTTTTGTAAAGGTCATTCCTCTTCCATTTTCTTGTTCGGCGATTCTAGGGCGATAAGCGCCTTCATCCGCGGGTAACCACTCTGGATCTTCAGAAATCCATGCGGCAATACGATCTGTTGCTTGTTGAAATTTTCTTCTTAAGTTTTCAAGAGTTTTAGCACGTTCTTCCTCGGGAACTTGTCCAGCCCCACCCGGGTGAGGGACACGAATAATTTTTGTATTTTTTCCTAAAACAGAAGCATCGCAGGTTTCAGAATTATCTCGATTTTCACAAACGCCTCCACGAGATTCTACCCATGTTACAACGGTATCTTGCGCGGCTGAACCTACCGCAACCACAAGTCTTAGATCATTGATTTCAGCAGCAGTGTTAAAAAGTTTATGACGGTGCTGTACAATGGGGCTACTAGGACTTTGAGCCATCCAATAGTCTCCCGCGATAGCGCCTTCAATGGTTTCGTCTTGATACTGTCCATGGATGCAGTACACAAACGTATTTACAAAAAGATAAGAGCGATTTATTCCAATGTGATTTAAAAAATGCTGCATTTTTTGGCCTGTACCGCCGGTGAAAGAGTGGCGGGACAAAGCTTCGTCTTGGGCTCCTTCTTGGCCGATGACTAAGACTTTGACTTCGTTTTTTCCTAAGCGGCCACGATAAAAAATAGGGCCCCAATGCCAGCGATAGCGTTCACGATCCAGCACAACCCTTCCAATCCCTCGATAATTGGGAGTGGACGCAAAAATCTCAAGCCATTTGGAATCTTTTTCAGGGCCGGCATCATATTCCCAAGGATTTCCACGATTTGCTTTGGGTGAAAATTTATCGAGCTCTTCTTCTTGCGCAAAAAGGGGTAACGCGAAGCTGAGAACCAGACCTAGGGTTAAGAGATATTTTTTGAACTTCATGAAAACCATCCTCCTTTATTCTTTCTTTTTGAGCCGTGGGGCTAAAAAGGTGTTAAAAATCATCTGTTGTAACTGAAACATCCGTTCTTGATAGGGTTTATCCGTCGATGTGAGTAAGTTATTGCGATAAACGCCTAAGGTTTTTAAGTGAGCTTCCATTTTTCCAATCGTCTCTTCTAAATTAAGATTCAATGCCGGATCCATGTAGACGACCTTGTTTAACACAGGTTCTCCTTCAATTTGGGGAAGAAGTTGAACGTTGGGTTCCAATGGACGAACGCGATCCTCATAGCCATACACGGCACGTCCTCGAATCATGACCATGGTAATATATTTGACGTCGGTATAAAACAAAGCTTTCATGGGACTTACGCTGGGATCAGGATCTTCAATGACAAAAAGATCGGCGAGATTACCGGGTTTAATTCCTCCAAGTCTAGGGTGATCAATCATCTGGGCGGCATTCGTTGTCATCATTTGAAAAATTTCTGCGTCAGAAACAGGAGAGGGGTTGGGATAGGCAATCATATCGAGATAAAATCGGGCCATCCGTGCTTCGTCTAAGACGTGTTTGGATCCACTGGGACTCCAGTCTGAACCTAAGGCAATCAGCACTCCTTTTTGAAGGAGTGTGGGAATATCTAAGGTATCTCCATACAAAAGCAAATTTGAAACAAGAGACCAAACAATTCCCATGTTCCATGTTTTTAAAAAATTGATGTGGGCATCGTTTTGAGGATCAATGCCGCTGCTATGAATAAGAGCGACGGGAGGCTTAGGCGTATTTTCGGGATCAGAAAAATAAGGATGGGCCATCAAAGTTTCAAATTCCGCTCTGCAGGAAGGGTCAAAACTTTGATCTGTTCTTAAAAAACCTGTGCGACCTTCGGCTAAGTGTACGATATAGGCTTGAAGTTTATCTTCGCTTCTTCGTTTGGCAAAACTCTCTAAAGCATCTTTAGCGGCAAAAGTGCCATCTGCTTTTGGCGCAAAAATTTCAAAAGAAGAAGCCACTTTTTTCCCATTATTAAGCTCTAGATCATCTTCAAAATCTGTGCCTCGAACCACAAGCCTTCGGGTCACATCTTTTGATTCATTATCAATGATTCCAGATTCTTGAATAAGAGTTGTGCCGCCAGCCAAAGCTTGAATTTCGTCGTAAAGCAAAAGTCCGAACTTAAAATCAGGGATAGTGAGGGCTTTATAAATGTCTCTAAAATTTTTGTAATCTTCATTTTTTCTCCATTCAAAGCGATTTGAAAATTGCGATTGAGCGCCTCCCCACACAGGCATGATGTTATAGGTAATGTGCGTGTGTAAATCGATCAGCCCCGGGTAAATATATCCAGCTTCATGGACAAATCGGATGCCTTTGAGAAGCTTGGGTCTTTTGTAGGTCACAGATTGAATGACGCCATCTTCAATATAAACGTATCGTTTTTTGGCAGAGCCATCTTTTTGAACCACTTTTCCATGAAGAAGGATGCGTCTGGGCTCCTGAGATTCCGGGGGTTGGGGTACTGTTTCTTGAGCATGGGCTGGAGGTAAGATAAACCCTGCAAGGATGGTTCCTAAGATGAGAAAGCGTTGGAAAGCGTTTGTGTGCATAATTTGCGTGAAAAGTGAGCAATTTAATATCTTTTACTCTTGTAATTGTCAAGGAGCATCGTTAGAGTAAAAGCTTGTGATTACGATTGAAGAAACCAAAGTAGATGGCCTTTATATAAGGCAGTATTTTCCCGCCCGGCCACTCTTTTCCGCGAATAAAGTTTTATTCTTTCATGGGTATCCCGGAAGTCAGAAGAACTATGATTTGGCTGAACATTTGGCTCTCAAAGGGTTTGAGTGCTACGTGTGGCATTACCGGGGCGCGTGGAAAAGCGAAGGGCTCTACTCTTTGGTTTCAAATTATAAGGATAGTGAAACAGTTTTAAATTTTTTACAAAAAAAAGACTATGGTCGGGACTCTGTTTCTTTGGTGGGGGCTAGTTGGGGCGGATTTGTGGCATTAGAAATGTTTGCCAGAAATCCTGATTTAAAAAAGGTGGTGCTTTTGGCTCCGTTTATCAACATGGGATCTGATGAAAAAGCGCTTCAAACAGGAGTGCGATTTTTGTATTCGATTACCAAGCCTGCCATTCGAAATTATGAAAAAGAAGATATAGAAAAAGATTTAAGAATCATTGAGCGGGAATATAATCCTCTTAAAAAATCTTTCAATGCTTTGGCGGATTTGGATGGGAGCAAGGTGCTCATCATCCATGGAGAAAATGATACGATTTGCCCCATCGAGTATTCGGTGAAGATCAAGTCTTTGTTTAAAACGCCGGCAAGGCTCTATCAACTTGATGGGCAAGATCATTTTCTTCACACGCGGGAAACGGTGTTTGATTTTTGTTTTTCTTTCTTAAAGGAGGAATAACTATGCGAAAGACTTTTCTTTGGGTGCTTTTGGGTTTTATGGTATCGTTTCAACTGATGGCCGCAACAACGACAAAAAAAGTGATTGCTCACCGGGGCTTAAGCGGGACATATCCTGAAAATACAATGGTTTCTTTTAAACGGGCTTTGGAAACGAAAGCCGAGTTTATGGAACTCGATGTTCACTTGTCTAAAGATGATCAAGTCGTGGTGATGCACGATGAAGATTTGTCGAGAACGACCAACGCCACGGGGCTCATTGGAACGTATCCCTTGGTGGTTTTAAAAACATTTTCTGCTGGGTTTTTAAAAAAGTTTGGGTATAAATTTTATAAAGAGAAAGTTCCAACTCTTTTAGAAGTTTTGAAGCTCATTGAAAAATCTAGAATGTATTTACTCATTGAAATTAAAAGCCACGATAAAGATCCTCAATATAATGAAAGAGTGGGGCAGGTCGTCTATGAGGCCGTCATGAAAAACACTCCCCAGCTTAAAGATCGCGTGGCCTTTATTTCATTTAATGTAGAGATCTTAGAAAAAATCAGAGCCTTGGATAAAACGGTGCGACTCGGGCCCATCTTTAATGAGCTTCCTAAAGAGGGAAGTTTGGCCGACCAAGCGTTAAAGCTCGATACCGATGTGGTCGTCTTTTCTAAAAAGCTTCTCTCTCTCCAAAATGTCATTGAAAAAACAGATCAGGTGAAGCACTTTATTTATACCGTGATGCCTCCTGAGTTTGCCCAAGTCGACCAGGTGGATGGCCTCTATGGTTTTGCCACCGACTACGCAGATCAAATTGATTAGGGTGTGACTTCAAATTTAATTTGTTTGCCTTTGGGGAGGGTAGAATTTAAGCGATCAACCAGTTGGTCAATCCAGCCTCCTTCTAGAACTTCACGAGGAGAATGAATTTCAACAAAATGAATAGGAACGCCATCGATCGGGATATCTTCCTTCAAAACTCGGGCATAGCGTTCCAGTTGAGCTTTGAGTTTTCGTCCCTGATCGGAAGCTTCAGGGAAATTTAAATTGGCTTTTGTTTCAATCAAAGAATTTCTTCCTGTCCAATATTGGAAAATCATATCCGCTCGGCCTAAAGTTCCGCCATGGGCAGCAGGGACTAGGGGTTCATACGTAATTTGGGTCACAATTGGTTTGCCAGTAATTCTGTCTTTGAGCCGTGCAAATTTTGTTCCCACATGGGCCTGATAAAGATGACCATTGAGGCTTTCTGCGCCTTCTTTTTGAAGTGTTCTTACCATTTCTTCCACTACAATATCATAGCCGGTCAGATCTGTTCGATGGAGACGATGCAAGAGTTCAAAAACTTCCCCATGGCTCAGTTCTCTTCCTCCAATCGCATACGTATTTTCTAAAAGCGCTGTTCCTAAATTAAGATGAGCATGGGAAATCGAAGCCACGCCTCGCTCAGGTGTGAGTGCAGGGACCAATCGATTAAATGCCGTATAGGCATTGCTGCCCTCTCCTAGAATTTTTTTGGCATGATATTGCACACCATTAACATAGACGATGTTTATGGTATTCATCAGTCGTTGACGCGCAGCTGGATTTGGAACGCTGCTCACATATTTTCCTAAATCCTGCCATCGTTGTTTTAGCACAACAATGGAATCGCTTTTACTAAGATTTCCTAATCCAATATTTCGTATATGATCTGCATAGATTTCATCTAAGTCCTCTAAAAGGAGAGCTCTGCTTTGGGCAGATTCTTCAGACATGGCTTCTATCGATTTTCTAAGACTTTGCCATTCTTTTTTAAGGTTTGTGAGAGACCTTTGAGATTTTAAAGCTTCGCTAGGATCTTGAACACCTATGGCTGAAAAAATACGTTCTATTTCTCCATCTCCGGGGTGGAGTTCTCTGGTCTTTACCAGAAGATATTTTTCAGCAGGGGTCAGTTCTCCTCCTCGAGTGACCCATGTGGAAAGGGTATCTAAAGCTTGATGGGACACCACATCTTCTTCAGGCAATGCGCTAAAATATTCATCTAATTGAAGACAAGGCTCTGCTCCCAGTCGCTTAACGCAGGGGTCTGAAAGTAAAACATCCGTACTTCTTCGAGGAGGTGGTGCCGCGGGGGCAGGGGGAGGTGAGGGCGTGCGAACAGGAGCCACGCGAGCCAAAGGCGTTTCTGGAACAACTTTGACGTACGGTTGTCGGGTGAGCGCATCCGCATAAGAGCGATCCATTCTGCTGATGGTTCCATCTTCAAACTGAATGAAAACTAAATCGAGTTCTTCAGCTGAAGCTCTGGCTTGGGGTCCCATAGGGACTTCATCAAAAGAAAGAATTTTTCCCAGAATTCCTTCTTTTATTCCTCCTTTAGTTTGATAGGTAAATTTAATGGTATCTCCTGGCTTTAAGCGCCGTGTTTCTTGAAGTTTGGTTTGAGGACTAAATGGGTTTCGTTTGGTTTGGTCTCGGATCAATCTTCGGGTCATGACTCCCGTATCATCGGTATCAATAAGAGCAACGGTGCCATTTTTTCTGATACCTAAATTTTGAGGTTTAATTTCGATATCCAATCCTTCTTTTCGTAGGGTGGCTGCAGCTTCTTCAATTCTAGAAAGATCGGGCTTTTCCCCTTTTCCCTCAGAAAGATAACGAGACAAAGGGGTGACTCTTTCTTGCGTGTAAGCGAGCACGCGGCCAGTCGTGGGATCGACAAATTCTTCATCGATGTAAGCCAGCAAATCTCCGTAGCCTAAGTCCTCTAATTTTTGGCGTACTTTTTGAGTTTGTTGATGGCTTGTATGAGCTGTTGGGCGGTATTCTTTAATGACTCTTCTGCCATCCGGATGAGCATAGACCATGACTTGGGAACCTTCTTCTTCCACATCTAATCTTTTAGCCTGCGCTTTGACACGTTCTAAGTCTTCTAATGTGCTTTGCCGAAGAGGAGGTCTTTCCGCGCTCAAAGATTTTAAATCAATGATGTATCTACTATCTTCTCCTAGAACAACAAGGCTTTCCCCATCTTCTGTGACCCCTTCGATCGTACCTTTAGCGACAGCGTGTACTTTTCCATCACGGATAATAGGGATTTCGACCGCTTGTCCTCCACGAAACTCTTGCGAGCCTACTTTAATGGTTTCATCTTGTCCTAAACGCCGAATTGGAACTTGAGGAATATCTATAGGTGTTGCCGCAGTTGGTGGTTTTTTTTCTCCAAAAAATGTTCCTTTTATTTTCTCCCACCTTGTTTTTATTCTTTGTCCTAATGCTTTAAAGTCTTCTCGTCCTGGAATCAAAAGTTTTCCTGATTCACGACTGGGAGATTTAGGAGTTACAGCTTTCCTCAACTTTTGATTATACTGGGCAACGGAGGCTTTAAGATG
>JACPST010000028.1 GCA_016193165.1 Deltaproteobacteria bacterium | reverse complement strand
CCACTGTTGGCTTCTATTCACAATCTCCACTTTTATCAAGATCTCATGACTCGGTTGCGCCAGGCTATTGCTCAAAATAGTTTTTCAAAATTTAAAAAAGAATTTTTGAGTTCTTATTCTTCTTTAGGGCCAAAAACGAGAGAAGATAACGACGCATAAATCCAAAAGTGTTCGGTTACCTAATTTTCTTGCGGTTCATTTCTAAGAACGCTAAACTGCCTGCCGTGAGCAATATTTATTTACAAGAAACCATCCGAAAACTTTGGGAAAAACCTTCCACCCATCGTTTTATGAATGCCCTATCGTGTCTCATAAAAGACACTTCTTTAGAAGAACTCATTTTAGAAACAGCGGCCTACGCGGCTTGCCGGTGTTATGATAAGAAATATTCTGGGATGCTTCCTCACAGCCTTTTGGGACTTGAAGGGGCTTGGAGCTTAACCTCCTTTTTTTACTCTAAAAATCGTCTTTTGCCTTTGGTTCAAATGATGTGGTATGCCATGGCCGAAGCACGATCTGAAGAAGTTGATATTAAAGCGCTGATTGGAACTCCTCCAACGTTTGATATTTTAAACCTTGAAACCTTTAAGAAGTTTTATTTAGAGCGCAATTTTGAAAAAGCGTTTCCATTGCTTGTCTTCTTGATGAGAAATCCTGAGGGACGAAAGGCACTGTTCCCATTTTTGATTTCTCAGGTACTTTCAGACGAAGCTCAGCTTGGGCATAAGTTGATTTATGTGATTAAGACTTGGCAGTTTTGTGAAGCTATGAAGTGGCAACAGTATCATTTGTATTGGTTTCCCGTGATTCATGCGGTTTTAAAAATTCCACCTCAAGTAGAAATTTTTAGTTTGGTAGAATCTTATTTCAATCAAAATTCTAAAGTCTTTTTAAAATCATCTTCTTCTGTGAGTGAGCTTTCGGAAGGAGTCTGTCATGAACTTAAAGAATCCCTTTATAATGATGAGAAAACTGTAACTTTAGAAAAGTTTTCTCAGAAAATTTCTGAAGGCTATACGGGTGAATCCCTTTTTGAAGGATTAAAATTGGCTTCTTGTGAGCTCATTGCCGGAACAGATTTTAAACATTGGATGACTTCTCTTCATGCGTTTCATGTGGTTCATGGGCTATCTGAAGTTTTAAGTGAATGTGACGCTTCGACACAAATCAGAGCGCTTTTGATGTCTGTTTTATTCATTAAAAAAATGGCGATTTTATCTAAGCCTTTTGAGATGCCCGCCAGTCACCCCTTAAAAACTGTGGATGAAAAAAATACACCCTGTTTTTTTCTCGAACATGCCATTACCAAAGGGGATGTTTCTCGAGCGCTGGGAGCTTTAGAGTTTATGATTGCAGAAAATAAAATTACAAGTGCTGCTTTAGAGCTTTTGGCGTTTTTGGCTTCGAAGAATACGTATTCTGTTCTTTATGGGCATGATATTAAGTGTGCCGCTGCATGTTTAAAGAGCTATACGACGAGTCACCATCCCTTAAAAGCTATTTATCTAAAAGCCTTGGTAAAGCTTTTGGCCTCACAACCGAAAGAACAAACGATCTATCATGCTCTTCAAAATACGCAGATGATTAAACCAGGATATTATTCCACCGAAGGCAGTTTTCAGTTCTGAAGATTTGATCTAATCTTTATGAGGATGTCGTAATAGCGGTATGCCGGTGGGGCATCGGCGTCTTGAATATGATCAGGTCTTAAAATCAAAGTGCCAGTAGCAGCTAGAAGTTTTTTAGCGGGCTCATTTTGATCAATTTTGGATTGAATGGCGCGGAAAATAAGTTCGTAATGTTCCATTTTGTCTTTATCCTTGTATTCCATTCTTTTTCCTTTGTAGGAAATGAAGCTGATTTCTAACTTTTGATAATTTTCTTTGGTGGCGTCTCCTGCTTCTTTGGCTTCAAATCCCGTAAGCTGAGCGACTTCTTCTCGGGTATATTTCCAAATCAAATCTTTGCGATATCTGGGGTCTTCTTTGTCTTGGGGATCTGGATATTTCATCATCTGCCAAAAGCCTTCAACACTGGCATATTGTTTTCCATCCAATGTAAAGGGTGTGGCAGCGAAATTTGAAAAAATGCCAAGCTCTGTGCGTTTGGAAAGAATGACATCCTTCCCATATGCGGCTTCTTGCGGCAAAATTTCCCAAGACTTAGCGGGATCTTTAGGAAAAGCCTTCCACCATTCGCGAGGATACTCAGACGAAGCAAAAGATAAGTCGGTCAAGATAATCGTTATGAGTAGAATTTGTACGATAGAGATAAAAATATGTTGGTGAGAGCGAATTTTATTTAGAGCTCTCACCAACATATTTTTATCTCCATAGTCCATTTTAGTGCATCCCATTTTCACTAGAAAGATGTTTTACCAATTCCCCAATGACTGCTTTCGCGTCCCCAAAGAGCATCCATGTTTTATCCGAAAAGTAGAGCTCGTTTTCAATGCCGGCAAAACCCGGATTCTTGCTGCGTTTAATCGCAAAAACGGTTTTAGCCTTATCCGCGTCAATGATGGGCATTCCATAAATGGGGCTCGTTTTATCATACCGTGCGGCTGGATTTACGACATCATTTGCTCCGATGACTAGAGCCACATCACACTGTGGCATATCGGGATTAATTTCATCCATCTCTACAAGATCCGTGTAGGGAATTTCTGCTTCTGCTAAAAGTACATTCATGTGTCCTGGCATTCTTCCGGCCACCGGGTGAATGGCAAACTTCACTGTGATGTCACGTTTTTTAAGCTGATCATAGAGTTCTCTCACCTTGTGTTGAGCTTGCGAAACGGCCATCCCATAGCCGGGAATAATAACCACGAGATTTGCCTGCTCCAGAAGTTGTGCCGCTCCTTCGGGTGTTTCGGCTTTATAAACCTTCTCTTCACCTGTGGCCTGAGCGACTTGTATTTGACCAAACGCCCCAAAGAGCACATTTACAAACGAACGGTTCATAGCTTTGCACATGATGATCGATAGAATTAAACCGCTTGAGCCATCGAGGGCACCGGCTGTGATCAAGAGCTTGTTATTGAGTACAAATCCCATCGCAACAGCTGAAAGGCCAGCGTATGAATTTAAAATTGAAATCACAGTGGGCATGTCTGCGCCGCCGATGGGAATAATGAGAAGCACTCCAAATAATAATGCGAGAACGATGATGGCTGAAAAGGCTGTAGAGGACCAGGCTTGAACAGGATTGAGGATGAGGGCTATGCCCAGTACCAAAGCCAATAACAGGAGTCCGATATTGCTGACGTTTTGCATCGGATAGACAACGGGCCGTTGTGGAATCCATTTGACCCCTTGTAGTTTTCCAGCAGCCATGAGGCTTCCAGTGAAGGTGAGATATCCCAGAACAATCTCAGCGATGATGGCTGTCATACGAAAAGTCGTTAGATTGTGCTGTGCTTCATTTAACCACAAAAAGTATTCTGCTGTTCCAACAAGTCCTGCCGCAAGACCCCCGAAAGCGTGGGAGAGAGCCGTTCGTTGTGGAACAGCGGTCAAAGGAACGCGCGAAAGAGGGATACCGACGACAAAACCTAAAGCAATGGCAATGACAATCCACACATGATGGACGATAATGGCCGGCTGTGCCCATGTGGCCACAATTGCAATCAGCATGCCTCCGACTCCGGCAAAAACGCCATGGCGCGCAGTCTTGGGGTCATTCATCCAGTGCAATGAAAAAATAAAGAGTGCTGTGGCAACAAGGTAGGAAATTTGCCCAAAAAATTCAATGAAGGTCTCGATCATTTTTCCTTCCCTTTAACTTTAAACATTTTGAGCATCCGATCTGTGATGAGAAAACCGCTGACGATGTTTGTCATGGAAGAAAAAAGAGCAATGGCTCCCAGAATTCGGATAGGAGGTGGGTGTTCTGAGCCTGTGACGATGATAGAGCCGACAACTGCGATGGCTGAGATGGCATTCGTGATGGACATGAGAGGCGTGTGCAATAACCGAGAAACACGACGGATCACGCCCACGCCTATAAATGTGGAGAGCATGAAAACGAAAACCATAGGCCAGTAATCTATTTGTTCTATCATTTTGAGCCCCCCGATTTTAAGGCTTCTTTCGTTCGCGCGTTTAAAACTTCTCCGTTATGAGTAATAATTGAGCCTTTTTGTATATCATCTGTCAAATCTAGTTGGAATTTCTTGTCTTTTGTAAATGTCTGAATAAAGGCCGTTAAGTTACGCGAGAACAAAAGGCTTGCATGCATAGGCATAGTAGAGGGGAGATTGAGAGGAGCAATAATTTTAACCCCATTTTGTGTGGTGATTCTTTCTCCGAGTTTAGAAAGCTCACAATTTCCACCCCCATCGGCTCCGAGATCCACGATGACAGAGCCTGGGCGCATTTTATTTACAATTTCTGACGTAATGAGTTTAGGTGCAAAAACACCCCCAATCAGTGCCGTTGTAATGACGATGTCTACCGTGGCACAGTGACTGGCCAAGAGTTCATGTTGTCGGAGTTTGTCTTCTTGGGAAAGTTCTTTGGCATACCCTCCGCCTGCGACAGCGCTTTCTTTAAGAAGTTCAATCCCCACATATTTGGCTCCCAAACTTTCGATTTGTTCTTTAACTTCAGGCCGAACATCCGTTGCGGTGACATTGGCTCCGAGGCGCCTAGCTGTGGCAATCGCTTGGAGACCAGCAACGGCAGCGCCGATCACAAAAACCTTTGCGGGGAAAACGGTACCCGCGGCTGTCATAAACATGGGAAAGTATTTACTGAGTTCAGAAGCTGCGATGAGGACGCCTTTATATCCCACGATATTTGCCATAGAAGAAAGCGTATCCATGGACTGCGCGCGCGTGGTTCTAGGGATGGCGTCTGTCGAAAAAGCTGTAATCTTATGAGTAGCAAGTAGTTGCACAACATTTAAGTGGCGCAGCGGCATCAGGGATGCTAGAAGCACGGTTCCTGGTTTCATCCATGCGATTTCATTTCGATTTTCTGAATCAAGGGTGGGAGGATTTACTTTAAGAATGAGGTCTGCAGATTTTATCAGAGTTGCGGGATCATTTTCTACTGTGCAGTCAACCTTTCGATATTCTTCATCTAAATAAAAAGAAGCTTCTCCTGCGCCTTTTTCAATAGAGATAGTATATCCTGCTTGTATTAATTTTTTGCAGGATTCAGGGACTAAAGCTACGCGACTCTCACCCGGTCGTGTTTCTTTCAGAAGAGCGATGTGCATCAATCAAAACATAATCAATCGCTTGTTTTGATACAAGGACAATTTTATTTGAGTTCTTTTATGAATTCTTCAAACTGTGCACGAGTGGGGCGAAGTTCGTTTTCAGTGAATTCATGAAAGGGGCGATCTGGAAGATTCATGAGTTCATGTAAAGGTTTTAAATCTTTTCTATAATAAACGAGACCTGTAAGGATATTGTGTTCTTTAAATGATTTTTCAAGAGCCATGAGAACAGCCATTCTGTTTGTAGGATCATAATCTTCTTTTATTTTTTTAAGAATTAAACGAGAGCCATCATGAAGTTCCACTTCTTTGGCTTCCCCGGGCTTATAATCAACGGTGATTTCTTCAAACGAAGGTACAAATCCCAATTCTTGAAGAGGGATGTCATGCTCTTTCACATAAGCGTAACTTTTGGTGCTGGTGTCATGATTATTAAAGGTGACACAAGGGCTAATCACATCAAGTACGGCACATCCTTTGTGTCCGATGGCAGCTTTAATAAGGGTGGTCAGTTGTTGTTTATCTCCGGAAAAAGAGCGGGCTACAAAGGTTGCCCCAAGTTCAATGGCCAATTCTACAATATCAATAGGTTGGTATTCGTTGACATCTCCATAGTGATCTATGGCTTGGTAATCGGCAGTTGCGGAAAACTGTCCCTTAGTTAGTCCATAGGTTCCATTATTTTCAATGATATATACAAGATTAACATTTCTTCGAATGGCGTGTACAAATTGTCCAATCCCAATATTGGCAGAATCTCCATCTCCGCTTACCCCGATGAGTTTTAAAGTATGGTTGGCAAGTTCGGTGCCTGTGGCAATCGAAGGCATTCTACCGTGCACGGCATTAAATCCAAATGATCTAGACAGAAAGTAGGCTGGGGTTTTACTTGAGCAGCCGATGCCGCTCAACTTGGCAACTTTGGTCGGATCAATCCCCAGCTCAAAGCAAGCGGCAATAATACAAGAGGTGACAGAATCATGTCCGCATCCTTTACACATCGTGGAGGTAAGAGCCGTATACTCTTTTTTGGTTAAACCAATGCGATTCGTGAGTTCACTCATGAGACAAATACCTCCCGTGCCTTGTGGGTAATGACATCTGGATCTATAGGAAGTCCGTCAGAATAGGCCAGCGAAGATAATTTAGCAGAAGATCCATCTAAATCCATCTTTAAAAGAGACATCAGCTGCGCGTCTCGATTTTGTTCCACCACGAGAACTTTATCACACTCCTGAACAAAAGTTTTAATATCCTCATGGAAAGGATAGGCCAAAACTCTCAGATATTTAACAGGAATGTGATTTTTATCTTTGAGAGTGTCTAAGGCTTCCACGACAGCATGGTGGGTGGTTCCCACAGAGATAATTCCAAATTTTGATTTTTTGTCGCCGCTGATCAAAGGTTTAGGAAGATATTTTACAGCTGTTTTATATTTTTTTCCTAAGCGATGCATATTGGCTTGATAAACAGCCGGATCTTCAGAATAGCCCGCTTCTTGTGTATGGCCTGTGCCCCGTGTGAAATAAGGTGCTAGGGGATGCGGATTTCCGGGAAGCGTTCTATAAGGAATGCCATCTTTGTCCGCGTCCGCATATCGTCCCCACTCTTTAATTTTTTCAAGGTCTTTTTCGGTTAAAACCTTTCCGCGATCAAAAGGTTTGTCGCAGTATTTGAAAGGATCTGATGCCCAAAGATTCATCCCCAGTTCCAAATCGGTCAAAACCAAAACGGGGGTTTGTATTCGCTCCGCAATATCAAAGGCCGAAGCGGTAAGTTCATAGCTTTCTTCTACCGTGCCTGGCATAAGTACAATGTGTTTGGCATCCCCATGAGAAGCAAATATACATTTTATGATATCTGCTTGTTGGGTTCGAGTGGGAAGTCCTGTACTAGGGCCCACTCTTTGAACATTGCAAATGACAATCGGGATTTCAGCGTAATAAGCCAGTCCAATAAATTCATTCATAAGAGAAATTCCAGGGCCGGAAGTTCCTGTGACAGATCTAGCGCCTGCCCAGCCCGCCCCAATCGCCATACCAACGGCAGCAATTTCATCTTCAGCTTGGAGGATAGCCATTTTTTTCTTTTGAGTGGCAGGGTCTACTCGAAATCTTTTGGCATAGGCATCTAAAGTTTCACTGAAACTACTGGCAGGTGTGATGGGGTACCATGCGGCTACCGTGCAGCCTCCAAAAATACATCCCAGCGCCGAAGCTTGGTTTCCTTCTATAATGATTTTGTTTTGGAACTTATTATCAGGTGCGTAAAAATAGGGATCTTTTTTAGTGAAATTTCCTTTGGCATATTCATATCCTAACTCAATCGCCTTAAGATTTACGTCTACGACTTTTTGTTTTTTCTTAAAAGTATCTTGTACCACTTGAGTGATGATTTTTTTATCCACCCCAAAAAGGTAAGAAATCACTCCTAAATAGAGTGCGTTGGTAAGTAGCGTGCGGAGTCTTGGAGTATCAAAATTATCTTTAGCGAGTCGACTCATGGGGGCAGCATAATAAGTCACCCCTGGTTTTTCTTGACCTATGCTAATGACTGTAGAGTCATAAATAACCACACATCCTTCTTTGACTTCCCCAAGATCTTGGCCACTCGAAGTGGGGTTCATCGCAACTAAGATTTCTGAAAATCGCTTCATGGCTTGATAGCCTTTGGGATTGGTTCGAATATGAAACCATGTAGGCAGTCCTTGGATATTGGAAGGAAAAAGATTTTTGGCGGAGGTTGCAGTGCCCATCCGAACGAGGCTTTTAAAAAGAATATTATTGGCCGATTGGCTTCCGGTACCATTGGTTGTGGCGATTTTGATCGTAAAGTTATTGATAATTTTTTGTGTGGTCATATTGCGTTGCGTCACCTTTCTAGCATAAACATTTTTTTATATGCAAATGAATTTTAGAAACATGTCCTAGCTCAGGAATTTGGAAATTACCCCTCCTTTTAACGAAGGCCTATTGGATAAGAATTCTTTATCTAAGATGTAGTTTGATTCAGCAAAATTTGCCCACTCATATTCTTGCCCCATCCGAATGGCATCCACAGGGCAGGCTTCTTCACAATAGCCGCACATGACACACCTTAAAAGATCGATTTGAAAAGAGATGGGAAATTTCTCTACTTTGGGATCTTCATTTTCAGAAGCTGTGATCTTAATGCAACAAGCGGGGCAGGCCGTTTGGCACAGCATGCAAGAGGTACAGCGAATGGAACCATCGAGTTTTTTGGTTAAAATATGAAGCCCTTTAAAGCGGGCAGAGCGTTCCCTTTTTTTAAAGGGATATTGAATGGTAGGGATTTTTCGAATGTGCAAAAGATTTAAAACAAGATGTTTTAAAGTCGTTTTCATGCCAATCAGAAGGCCAGAGACATAGAATAATTTTTTGTAAGCTTTGGGGCGTGTTACAAGCATAAGACCTCTGAAAGGGGTTTTGCAGCTTCTACACAGCGAGTGGCGCTATTTATTTTTTGTTCCAGTCCCTTAAAATTTATAAGAGTTCCATTTTTTTCGACAAAGGTCAGTGTGGGAAGGATTAAATCAAAAAAAGAAGTTGCATAAGTGATTTGGGTTCCAATGAGAACTTTAGTAGAGATGTCTTTCCCTTTTTCAAGAACATTTAAAAAATTTGGCATACTTTGAGGATCTTCAGGGCCAAATACAACAAGGGTTTTCCAGCTTTTTGTTTTAAGCTGCTCTCCAAAATAAAAGAGATCTTGATTGTCTAAGTTATATTTTTTAGCTGTGGCCAGAAGCCCTTTGGAATTGGGGTTTTTATCTTGTCGCAGTAACAATTCATCGACAACGGTGTCAGATAATTTTTGAGCCTCTATAGTATGAAAAATAGCTTGTGTTTTTACAGTTTGGATAAAAAAGTGATAGATGGCTTCTAGCTCTTCAGAGGTATATTGGGGGGTAATCAAAAATTTTCTGGCTGTGTTTGTTTGTAGCGCATTCGACCATAATCACACATCCAATAGCCATTGACGTCTTCATTGAGTCTGGGGCGCATGCGATAGGTTCTTTTTTCAATAGGATCAAAAGAAACGGTGACATTACATCCTGTTGAACAGCCAGGACAAATAGAGTCTGCGTCCTTTAAAAACCAAACTCTTTTTTTGAAACGAAAATCTTTGCTGGTCAAAGCTCCCACAGGACAAATGTCTACGCTATTTAATGTATAATTGTTATTGAGCGCTTTATCTTGATAGGTTCCAATTTCTGAGCGATCCCCTCGATTAAAAATAGCCATCTCGCCCGTTTTGGAAACTTCATCAAAAAAACGAACACAACGGGAGCACAAAATACATCGTTCGGTATCAAGCATGACATGGGCCCCAATGCTAATGACTTTTCGTTTGAGAACTTTGTTTTCCTGCATGTCACTATTATATTTTCCATACTTCATATAATAGTTTTGCAGACCACATTCCCCCGCTTGATCACAAATGGGACAATCTAGGGGGTGATTGATCAGATGAAACGCCAAATTCCACTTTTGGATTTCTTTCACTTTTTCGGTGGTTGTTTTGACCCTCATGCCTTCGGCAACGGTAGCGTTGCAAGAAATCAGAGGACGAGGTTGCCCCTCTACTTCGACAAAACACATTCGGCAGGCGCCCGCGATAGAAAGTCCAGGATGATAACAATAATGGGGGACAGCCGCTTTATTTTCTAAAAGGACTTTTAAGAGATTTTCTCCCTTGTCCGCTAAAACTTCTTTGCCATCGACTGTAATTTTAACTTTTTCTTTTGGATTAGTGGACATTGAGATGGCACCTTTTATTTTTGATATGATATTCAAATTCTGATCTAAATTTTTTTACAAAACTTTCTACAGGCCAAGCAGCCGCATCTGCCAGAGCACATACGGTTCGCCCCCCTTGCATGTTGCTCGTAATATTTAAGATTAAATCAATATCTTCTTCTCGTCCACGTTTATGCAAAATGCTTAAAATAATTTTTTCAAGCCATCCTGTCCCTTCTCGGCAAGGAGTACACTGGCCACACGATTCATGTTTGAAAAAATGGGCGATGACACTTAAAAGATCGACCATGCATTGGGTGTCTGGAATAACCATGACGCCGCCCGATCCCAGCATACTTCCAGCGGCGGCTAAACTTTCGTAATCCAAATTGACTTTCAGCGCTTCTTCGGCAGTGAGTACATGGGCCGAAGCTCCTCCCGGAATGACGGCTTTGAGTTTGGCGTTATTGAGAAGTCCGCCTCCGATGTCATAAATGAGATCTTTGAGAGGAAATCCCAAAGGCAGTTCATATGTCCCAGGATTTTTTACGGGTCCTGAAAGACAAAAAAGTTTTGTCCCGGGACTTTTTTCAGTCCCATATTTTTTATAGGCGGCTGCTCCATTTTGAATAATCCAAGGAACAGCTGCTAAAGTTTCAACATTATTGACAACCGTAGGCTGTCTATTAAATCCGGCAATTGCCGGAAAGGGAGGTTTTAATTTTGGCCACCCTTTAATACCTTCTAAGGAACTGATGAGACCTGTTTCTTCTCCGCAAATATACGCACCCGCTCCTCTAAAAACATGAATATCGAGACTAAATTTGGTTCCTAAAATAGCTTCTCCTAAAAGATGGTGGGCGTGGCATTCTTCAATGGCTTTTTCTAAAGCGGAAATACTTTCTGTATATTCCCCACGGCTATAAATATAGGCTTTATGGCAATCCACGGCATAGGCTGCAATGATGATTCCTTCTAAAACAGAATGCGGAATTTGTTCCATGAGAATTCGGTCTTTAAATGTTCCGGGTTCGCTTTCATCGCCATTACATAAAATATATTTTGTTTTAGAAGGATCTTTAGGAACAAAAGACCATTTTTTTCCTGCTGGAAAGCCGGCTCCTCCTCGGCCGCGGAGTCCTGAGTCTGTCACAACGGAGATGACTTCTTCCGGTTTCATCTGTTTTAAAACTTTTTCTAAAGCTTGGTAGCCCCCTTTTTCTTTGTATGTTGAAAGAGTATGGATTTGGGGGACTTCTAAATGTTCAAAAAGAATTTTCATTGTAAGGTCTTACTTTTCATTTTTTGTACCGGGATAAAATCTCATCTATTTTTTCAGGTGTTACCTTATAATGATATGTGTTGTTGATGCGAATCGTAGGGGCTTTATCACACCCTCCCAAACATTCTTCACGTCTTAAGGTAAAGAGTTTATCGGGAGTGGTCTCGCCGGACTTTATTTTTAATCTTTTTTCAACATGGGAAAGCAGTTCTCGGCTTTTCATCATGCTGCAGGTGACATTCGTGCAGACTTGGATTTCATATTTTCCAACAGGTTTTTTATGAAGCATCGTATAGAACGAGGCCACTTCTAAAACTTTAGCTGGGGGTAAGTTCATAAGATTTGCGACATATTCAATGACTTCAGGACTTAAGTGGCCAAATTCTCTTTGGGCCAGATAAAGGGTAGGAACCAGTTTTGATCTGGGGTTATCAAAAAAGGGTTCCATGCTTTTAAATTCTTTCATAGCTTTTTCTGAAAAATGAATGCTCATATTAGCGATCCAATTCTCCGGCGATAATGTTTAGGCTCCCTAGGGTGGCAATCGCATCCGCAATCATGCTGGACTCAATCATTAAAGGATAAGCTTGATAATGCGCAAAGGAAGGCGCGCGACAGTGGATGCGATAGGGAAGTCCTGTGCCGTTACTTATGATATAAAATCCAAGTTCACCATTGGCAGATTCAATGTACCCATAAATTTCTCCAGGAGGGGGCGTAATGCCTTCGATTTCAAGCATAAAATGATTCATAAGGCCTTCGATATTGCCATACACATCTTCTTTTTGAGGAAGCACAATGCTTTTATCATCAATGGCAATGGGTCCCGAGGGAAGTTTTGCCAAAGCTTGCTCGATAATCCGACAGCTTTGTCTCATTTCTTCCATGCGCACTAAAAAACGATCGTAAATATCTCCCTGGGTGGCAATCGGGATTTCAAACTCGTAGTTTTCATAGCCGCAGTAGGGTGTGAGTTTTCTAAAATCGAGTTCTACGCCGCAGGCTCGAAGGAGAGGGCCTGTAAATCCATAGTCAATTGCGTTTTCTTTGGAAATGCGTCCCACATCTTTAGTTCGGTTAATAAAAATTCGGTTGTTTGAAAGCAGAGCATCAATGTCTTTAATGGCGGAGCGAATCGATTTTATTGTCTTTTTAGCTTCCTCGACCCAGCCTTCGGGAAAGTCATAAATGCTTCCTCCAATGATGATTCCACGAGGAAACATCCGTCCGCCGCCCCAGCGTTCAAACAGCGTATACACTTTTTCCCGCTCTTCAAACGCAAACCAAAAGTTGGTGAGTCCACCCAAATCTACCGCTCCTGTTCCAATGGTGATAAGGTGGTCAATGATTCTTGAAAATTCGCCGATGATGACTCGAATGGCATTCGCTCTTGGAGGAACTTTAATGGACAAAAGTTTTTCCATGGCCAGACAATATCCGATGTTATTCATGGGGCCTGAGGTGTAGTTTAAGCGCTCAGTATAGGGGATGACTTGATGGTACACATGGGTTTCGGCCATTTTTTCAAAACACCGATGGAGATAGCCAATTTCGATATCCGCTTTAATAATTTTTTCGCCTTCTAAAAGAACCATGGTGCGCAGAGTGCCATGAGAAGCGGGATGCGAAGGGCCAATATTTAAAAGCATTCTTTTTTCTAATGTCTCT
>JACPST010000027.1 GCA_016193165.1 Deltaproteobacteria bacterium | reverse complement strand
CTTCTTCTTCCGCTTTCTCCGCAAATTCTTTGGCACGGAGAGCTAAGGTTCTCGCTTGGTCAAAGTCGCGCTCGCTTCTCGCCTTCTGAGCTGCTTTCAAATGATCTTCCGCCTGTTGGAAAAGCGCTGGAGAATGAAAATCTGCTTTTGCTTCTCGCGCTGCTTCTACAGCTGTTTCTGCCAGTATAAGTTCTTCCTCAGGAATGGAGGTCACGCATCCCGAAAAACCCAAAAAGAGCACGAGTACGCAAAGAGTCCTTGAGGTCATCACTCTATTTATCAGTAATCACAAACTGAGCCCTTCGATTTTTAGTCCATGCTTCTTCTGTTTCCGAAAAATCTAGCGATTTTTCTTCCCCATAGCTAATCGTTGAGAGCCGTTTGGCGGCAACACCTAAGTCTGCCAAATACTTTCGAACAGCTTCCGCGCGCTTTTGGCCCAAAGCTAAATTATATTCTTGGGTTCCTCGACTGTCGCAATGGCCTTCGACTTGAACCTTAATGTTCTTATGACCTTTCAGCCATTCCGCGTTATCTTTGAGTATCGTCCGAGCTTCCTTGGTAAGACCAGATGCATCAAACTCAAAGTGAACTATTTTTAATCCACCTGAATCTCCAATTTCAATTTTCCCGGTTCCATCCCCTATACCGGCTTCTTCTCCATCTTTTTTCACTTGTTTTTTAGAACATCCTTGAAAACCCAATCCCACAGAAATAACAAAAAGAGAAACCAAAGAATAAATAAACCATTTTTTCATCGTATACCTCCTACGATCGATCATCATCATTGAACTAAAAAAAAATGTCAAGAATTACGACCAGGCAAAAGGCAAGAAAATTTCGCGATATTTGTTGATAGCGTAGCGATCCGTCATGCCGGAGATAAAATCAATGACATGCTGGTCGATGGGATCTGTAAATTCATTTAAGCTGATTTCAGAAAGCAGTTGATCGGGATGTTCTAAATAATAAAAATAAAGACTTTCTACCATTTTTTGAGCTTTTTTGAGTTCTCGCTGCACACGATCTGTTTCATAAATATGGTTAAACATAAACGCCCGTAGCTCTATTAGAGCCTCAAGCTTTTCAGCACTCATCCGAATTTTATCAAAGCCATGCTCTTGGGTGGCACTCATCACATCCTTGATCATCGTTTCAATGCGCTCTGAATGAGTGTTCCCAAAAATCTCTCGAAGACGCTTTGGAATATCTTGAAAAGTTAAAACTTCAGCTCTGATCGCATCATCCAAATCATGATTCACATAGGCAATGATATCGGCCAGCCGTACCACTTGTCCTTCTAAGGTCTTGGCTTTGAGTTTTGGGTCATCGGATAAAATGGGGCCCTTTCCTTTAGAATGCTTGGCAATCGCTTCTCGAACTTCTTCGGTCACGTTCAAAGGGTCTACAATTCTAACACTTTGAAAAACATGATGAAATCCTTTGGGATGAATTTTATTTAAAATCGCCTCTCCAGAATGTCCAAAGGGTGTGTGTCCCAAATCATGCCCCAAGGCAGCAGCCTCCACCAAGTCTTCATTTAAATGAAGCGCCCTGGCCATCGTTCGCCCAATCTGCATCACTTCTAAGGTATGCGTCATCCGAGTGCGATAGTGATCTCCAACAGGATTTAGAAAAACTTGGGTTTTGTGTTTTAATCTGCGAAAGGGTTTGCTGTGAAGAATTTTATCTCGGTCTTTTTGAAACCGCGTCCTTAGCTCACACTCTTCTTCTGCCTCCTTGCGGCTTGCTTTGGAACTTAACGCAGCATGGGAAGATAAAGTCTTTTTTTCTTTTTCTTCTAAAAGCTCTCGAATCACCTGCATAAATTTTAACTAATCTTTTAATTTAGAAAGAAGCTTATCGGCCAATTTAGCGTAGTCAATCTGATATTGACCCGCTGCAATCGCCTTTCGAATGCGATTGACTTTTTTGAGATCAATTTGGGAGGCTTTCTTTTCTTTGTCGAAAAGGGTTTTATAAGTGTCTAAATTTTTAATCAACTTTAAAGGTTTTTTCGACATAAAATTCTTGTTTAGAGTATCACAAACCTATTGAAAAGACAAATCTTTTCCCTTATAGTGGCTGGTTATGGCGACCCTTTTAGATGGCAAAAAACTCTCTCAAAAAATTTGCGCCGCTTTAAAATCCAAAATTGCCAAAATTGAAAGACTAAAAGATAAAAAACCCGGACTTGCAGTGGTTCTGGTAGGCGATCATTCCGCTTCTCAAATTTATGTGGCTAAAAAAGAAAAAACAGCTCGAGAATTTGGATTTTATTCTGAAGTTCACAGACTCCCAGCCGCTTCCGAAGAAAAAGAAATCTTAAATCTTATCAAATACTTAAATGAGTCACCTAAAATTCATGGCATTCTTGTGCAGCTTCCTTTGCCAGCCCATATTCAAACACAAGCTATTTTAAATGCTGTTTCTCCTCTCAAAGATGTCGATGGATTTCACCCCCTTAATTTAGGAAGACTTTTTATCGGGGATCCTTTATTTATCCCCTGCACTCCCCAAGGAGTCATGGAACTTTTAAAAGAATATCGGATTGAAATTTCAGGAAAATCTGCCGTGGTTATTGGACGCTCTCTTATTGTAGGAAAACCACTGGCGCATTTGCTTTTAGGACAAAACGCAACGGTAACGATTTGTCATTCCAAAACCAAAAATTTAGAAGAAGTTTGTCAAACAGCAGATATTTTGATTTCTGCCATGGGCAAACCCCACTTCATTAAAAATTCTTTTGTCAAAGAAGGGGCTGTGGTAGTAGACGTAGGAATTAATCGTTTTCATCATAAAATTGTAGGAGATGTCGACTTTGAAAATGTTCAAAAGAAAGCTTCTTTTATTACACCTGTCCCAGGAGGGGTTGGCCCCATGACCATTGCCCTTCTTCTCCAAAATACCTTTAAAAGCTTTGAAAGATCTGCGTCGTGAGTGAATTAAAAAGAAGATTAGAAAATAACGAATTTGCCATTACCGCGGAAGTCTGTCCCCCCAAAGGCCCCAACACGGATGATTTTTTAAAAAAGGCTCTGCTTTTAAAAGATCACGTTCATGCCTTTAACGTCACAGATAATCAACGCTCGGTCATGCGTTTGAGTGCTCTGGTCTCTTCCTATCTTTTGTGTGAAGCCGGGCTAGAACCCATTTTTCAAATTTCTTGTCGGGACAGAAATTCTTTGGCACTGGAATCTGATCTTTTGGGAGCGTATCGCTTAGGGGTTCGAAATCTGCTTCCACTCACGGGAGATCCTATTCGAGCAGGCGATCATCAACTGGCCAAAGGAGTGTTTGAATTTGAATCGGTCAAGCTCTTACAAATGATTCGAAAACTTAACAATGGATTTGATTTTTTTGATAACCCTATCGAAGGAAAAACAGAATTTTATTCTGGAGCGGTTGTCAACCCCACTGCTTCTAATCTCACCCCCATTTTAAAGCGCATGGAGAAAAAAATAGAAGCAGGAGCTCAATTTTTTCAAACCCAAGCTGTATTTGATTTAAAAGCCTTTGAGGCTTTTATGAAAGAGGCTGAAAAATTTAATACCAAAATTATTGCGGGCGTATTGCTGCTTCGTTCTCATAAAAATGTAAACTATATTAATAACCATGTACCAGGCATTAACATTCCCTCTGCCGTTAAAGAAGATCTCAAAAAATCTTCAGACCCTTTGAAAACAGGCATTCAAATGGCGGGTCGTCAAATTAAAGATTTTCAAGGCTTATGCCACGGCGCTCATGTGATGGCCATCAAACATGAAGAAAAAATTATCGATATCCTAAACCACTACCGATCTTTATGAATGACGCACTTAAAAAAACGCCTCTTCATGAAAATCATTTGAAACTCAACGCCAGAATGGTGGATTTCGGCGGCTGGCATATGCCCGTACAATATACGAGCATCATCGAAGAACATGTGGCCACACGCACTCACGTGGGGCTTTTTGACGTAAGCCACATGGGAGAGATTGAAATTACAGGACCCGACGCCATGGACTTTATTCAAAAAATGGTAACCCAAGATGTATCCAAAGCCAAAGATGGAGAGCAAGTTCAATACTCTTTGATGTGTACTCTCAATGGAGGCGTGGTTGATGATATTTTAATTTACAAATTTTCTCCAACTCATCTTTTTTTATGCGTTAATGCATCCAATACGGATAAAGATTTTGAATGGTTGTGCCAACACAAGGGCACCTATCGCGTCAACATTCAAAATTGTTCTTCTGATTATGTTCAAATTGCCATCCAAGGCCCCAAAGCCCAGACCTTGCTCCAAGAAATGACCGATGTTTCACTTTCTCCCATCAAATACTATCGTTTTACAAAAGGAAGCGTATCTCAAATCGACATGATCATTTCACGAACAGGATACACCGGCGAAGACGGGTTTGAACTCTATTTACCCTCTAAAAAAGGCCCCCAAATTTGGGAAGAGCTTTTAGAACGAGGGAAAAAATATCAACTTCAGCCCTGCGGATTAGGAGCTAGAGACACGCTCCGAATTGAAATGCGTTATCCTCTCTATGGACATGAGCGCAGTTCCACTATTTCACCTTTGGAAGCTGATTTAGAGTGGGTGGTCAAATGGAACAAAGCAGATTTTTTTGGCAAAGATGCGCTTGTTCAACAAAAAGAAAAAGGAATCCCTCGCAAATGTATCGGTTTTGAACTTTTAGAACCCGGCATTGCCCGGCAAGGATATCCCATCCATGACTTTCAAAATGAGTTGATTGGAGAAGTGACGAGTGGTACTTTGTCCCCAACACTGAAGAAAGCCATAGGTATTGGATTTGTGAAACCTCAACATCACCAGATTGGACAAGAGTTCAACATCGAAATACGAGGGAAAAAAGTAAAAGCTAAAGTTGTTCAAACACCCTTTATCTCAAGAAAGGAAAGTTAGACATTTTATGAACACCCCCGATAGTCTGCTCTATACAAAAGA
>JACPST010000032.1:7922-10494 GCA_016193165.1 Deltaproteobacteria bacterium | reverse complement strand
ATACATTAGATTTTTTTGCTTTTGGCTATGCCAGTACACTTCTAAAAGTTGAAGTATTTAGAAGTATTGATCGCTTGAGGCTTCAAGGAAAACTATCAGATGATGAAGTTGCTTTGCAGGTGAAGGCTTTTTTAGATTTAACACATTTTATCTCTGAAGTTCCGATCAGCCATTGGGTGTTGAGTAGAGCAAGTGCTCCTTTTCCTACGGTGGTTCGTACGTTAGATGCCATTCATTTGGCATCAGCTTGGGTGATTCAAGAAGAACAAAAAAGCCCATTAACTTTTCTCACGCATGATGCCCAACTCAAACGCGCCGCCCAAGCCATGGGATTTGAGACTGTGGATTTATAACTCTTTCAAGGGGATAAAAGACTGTAAAAGGTGACAAAAATTGTTAGTGAGGGCGGCCTCTTTGGGCTTGTGATCTTCTGACATAAAATATAAATTTCAGTGTTTTCAATGGGTTAGTGGAGTGTCTTTTTGGCACAGATGTTGCTCTTATTAAGAGTAAGGAAAGTTGTGCCATGAAGCGTATCTCTATTTTAATGATTTTAATTCTGCTTTTGACCTTAGGGTGCGCCCCTAAAAACTCCATGGAAAGTGGGGATCCCAACGTTTCTAAAGCTGAACCTTCTACGGAACTTCAAATACAAGAAGAACCCCGGAATGTTTCTATCCCTTCTCTATATAACGAAGGAGAGAATGAGAGTGTAGAAAAAGAGGATTCAGTTTCTGATCAGGTCCAAAACAATGATCAAGCAGGGTCCTCTTCCATGTGGGCGAGAGAGTAGAGGATGTGTTTGTTAGATTACATAACGTATATCTTAAGCTCTTACCTGCCATGGCTCGTGAGGAGCAATTAAAGATTGGAGAAGCTTTTGCGGCCAGAACAGCTCGTTTGGCTCAAAAGTTTGGTTTAAGACAACAAGTCGCTGAGAAGTTGGCTGCCCGAATTATTGTAACGCGATCCGCCACTGGGATTGGGGTGAAAAAAGGATTTTCCGGGCTTTTAGGACGAGCCGTTGGGTTGGCTAAGTGGGCTGCTCCTTTTATGTGGGGGATAGGGCTGTTGCAAATAGTTTTCGAGCCGACAGAAGTAGGGGGCGAGGGAGATGAGATAGGGCCTAAGGAGCGATTTAATTTTTTAAAAGAAAATATCGAAGCCTTAGAAAAAAATCCTCATGATCTTTATCTTCAAGATAGAGTTATTCAATCTACCATGGGTCATCTTTATGATGTTATTAACATGCTGGAATATGAATCGAATCAAACTTATCTGGGCTTTGAAGAGTTAAACGCGCGTCAAGATATTTCTGCTCAAGATAAAGAATCAGCTCAAAAGGAACTTGAAGAATTTTGGGCAGAGCAGGATAGTCTTATTGAATATTTTAAAATAACTTCTGAGGCTCTAAAAGAGATTTATTATGTGGAGGACTCCGATCGTTCTAAAGCAGAGGAAATCCTTCAGGAAACGATGAAGAAATTAGAGGCTGTTTTTTGAGCGCAAAGAACAAAATAAGTGACAATCTTTGTCATAAGTCAAAATACTTTACACGGAATTTAAGTACTTATTTTGTACAAATATGCTTAAAAAGCATAGTTTTTATAGGGGGATGGACAGAAGCGGCTCCTATGGCATAGATATTGCTTATTTTTTAATCGGCATTGACAGTAGGGTACTGTTAAGACTAGTTGTTTACGGATGTTAAGGAGGAAATTATATATGAAATATTTAAAACTTCTTGTTATTACCATGGTTACTGTTTCTCTCTCTTTAGTGGGATGCAGTGGAAAAAAAGGATCTGAGGATGCAGTGTCCCCGGAGCAGAAACAATCTGAAGTGGAAGAATCCAACCAAGATACTCTTGGAGCTTCTCAACAAGAGGACTCTCAACCTCAGGGAGAAGCAGATAGCTCTGAAACAGGGGCCATTACTTCTGCGATGGAAGAAATCAAGAATGTTCCCACGGATGAGAAAATAAGACGGTTAAATCTCAATCTTGCCGCCCTGGTGGGTGGAGCGATCTTTTTGGAAGCTTCATTTCCCATTGAATGGTATGCTCAGCGTGCGGTGGTGTATTACTCTTCGCTCATGCCCATTGTAAGCGCTGGCAAGGATACTATTAAAGTACCACAGGTGGGCATGTGGGTGGATCCAGTAAAAGAAGCGGGATATCGAACCTATCTGCAAGAGTTTCAGACTTCTATTTCAGCGCTTAAAAAGATCTATCCTGATATGACAACACAGGAAGCTGCGGAGCGTTTAAAGAAAACAAGAGCGCGTTTGTTTAAAAAATATGTTGCTTCTCATAAAGGCTTAACAAAAAGAGAAGCCACTGAGAGATTAGCTCAGCTTGAGAAAAAAATAGCAGCTGATTTTCAAAAAATTCAGGTAAAAAGTCGTATCTCTCACGTTGCTGTTTACGGGGCTAAAGGAATGAGATATTTTGGCGCTTTAGTGGGCATTTGGGGATTTGCGGATATGCTGTTTACAACGACAGAAATGGGAGATGGAGAGATTTCAGCGGAAGATCGGCTAACTGATTTTGAAAGAGCGGTCTATAACTATC
>JACPST010000032.1:0-7861 GCA_016193165.1 Deltaproteobacteria bacterium | reverse complement strand
CAAAATGTCCCTTGGCAAAATAAGCTCATTGAGACATGCGCCGCGTCTTTACCGGATATTATTGGGCTTTTAGAGTTCCAAATTGAGGGCAATGTGGAATTGATTGAAGCTGCTAAAAATTCAACTGAATTCAGCGAAGAAGAAAAAGCCATCGTGATTGCCTCCTATGAGGAGACTTTAAAAGATCTCAATCAAAATCTTGAGCTTCATAAGTCCATCTTAAGCATTATTTCTTCTGAAAATAAAGAAGAAGCTCTGAAAATCATATCTGAACATATGGATAAAATTTCGGAGCTCCATCAAGAAGCAGCTCAGGAAAAAGAAGGGACATCTTCTTCTGAAACGAGAGAAGAACCTTCTGCGAAAAAGAAATCAGATACTTATTTCCCCAGAGGTGGAGAGTGGAGGGTGAATAGAATGTAAAGAGGCTTCCCCCCTTTTTTAAAAATGCCAGGTGGTTTAAAAACACCTGGCATTTTTTTTGAAAGCGTTGACTTTTGGGGTTTGTTTCCTCTACAGTATTCAATGGAGGTGTTCTGATATGAACCGAAAGCAAACGCTTATTTTTATGGGAAGTATTTTTGTTGTTCTTTCATTGCCCCTTTTAATTTACAGCAAAAAATTAAATATTTTTAATCCCCAGATGAAACCGTCCGCGGGGCAGTGGGGGAGTCCAGTGCATCGTATTGGAGAAAAACCACAGGAACCCTGGACAGCCACGACCAAAGAAGCCGCTGTGAATAAAAAGCCTTTAGAGGGGAAAATTACAACTCGCACGGGAGAGTTGATTGATGTGAGCTGTTATTTGCAGCTGGGTAAGCATGGCAAAGAACATGAGGCTTGTGCCAAAGGGTGCCTTTTGAATGGCCAGCCTTTAGGGCTCTTGGATGAAGAGGGTACGGTTTATATTTTAATTCCTGAGGAACATGATCCCAGACGAGATGGCAAAACCGTGCTTAAAGAAGCTTTGATCGAGCATGTGGCGCAAATTGTGGAAGTCACTGGAACACTCACTAATGTGAAAGGTCTTAAAACCATCTACGTCCAAGGATTTGTCAAAAAAGAGTAATGGGTGTATAGAGTGCACCTGTTATGGCTGATGGAAAATATACCCAAAAACATGCAAAGTCGGGACTTCAAACTAAGCTCCCCAGTTTAGAGACATTTCCCAATCAATTTCCAAATTACGAAATTACGATTTCTTATCCTGAGTTTACGTCGATTTGTCCTAAAACAGGGCTTCCGGATTTTGGGACCCTTCATGTTAAATATATGCCCAATCAAAAATGCTTGGAACTTAAAGCGCTCAAACTGTATATGATGGCTTATCGAAATTTAGGGATTTTTTATGAAAATGTGGTGAACCGGATGCTTCAAGATTTAGTGAAAGCCTGTGAGCCCCAATGGATGGTTGTGAAAGGTGTTTTTAACGCGCGGGGCGGAATGCTTGGAATTGCCGAAACAAAGTACGGCAAGGTTCCTACACCGTTTTCTTTTCCTTCTGAATTAAAATAAGGCTTCGTTTAAATTCTTCAAACTGAAAAAAATAACTTAAAAGAATATAGATCAAGCCGCTGACGATGACAGCGCTGGCGAGTGAAAGGGCTTGTCCTAAGAAGGAATCTGTCAGACGTTGCGCGCACCATTGCCATGTTTCTAAAGATATAAAAGCCAAAAGAGTTGTCAAAAGAATCATTTTGAGCGCGGCCAGTAAAATGGGCCGGACTTTAAATTCCTGCACTTCTCGTTTCATGAGATAACACAAAGCAAAAAAATTAAATGACGATACCAAAGAAATGGCCAGGCAAATGCCTCCGTGTCCCAAGGGTTTCATGAGAAGCCAAGATAACAGGGCATTTAAGATCATGTTGACAATGCCGACGTGTAAGGGGAGCCATGTTTTCTTAAGACTATAAAACCCGCGGTTTAAAAGCGTATTGGCGCTCGTAAAGGCCATGCCGATAGAATAGAAAATCAAAGCCCATTCGACCATTTGACTATCGTGAGATGTAAAATTTCCTCGTTCAAAACACAGTTTTGAAATGGGAAGGGCCAGCACCATGAACCATCCTGTAAAAGGAAGCGTAATAAAAAAGATTTGGCGAATCCCAATGGAGAGGGCATTGGAAAACCGGGACAAATCTTGCGTGATGACGAGACTTGAAAGGGTGGGGAAGAGCACGGTTCCAATGGCAATGGCAAACATCCCTTGAGGAAGTTGAAAGAGCCGAAACGCGGAATCAATGGCTGCCACTTCCGCGGGACCTAGCAGTGAAGCAAAAAAATTACCAATGAGGGCATTAAAATTAATAATTCCAATAGACAGAGTCACAGGAATAATGAGGATCCCCACTTGCCGCATGGCCGGATGACGAAGGCCGAGTTGCCAGTAATAAGACCAAGGGAGTTTAAAAAATGGAGAAAATTGAATAAAAAGCTGTAAGAAGGTAGCGGCCAAAAGTCCCCACGCGGCAGCATAAATGCCGAAAGTTTTTTGTAGAAAAAAAACAGCGGCAATGTTGATGACATTCCAAAATATCGGAGCAATGGCTGGAGCGGAAAAAGAATTCATCGAGTGAAGAATTCCAGAAATGACGCCTCCAACTCCTAAAATGGTAATAATGGGAAAAATAATTCGGGAAAGAGCGACGGTATGGTCAAAGAGTTCTGGATTTTGAGTAAATCCCGGGGTTGTGACGCGAATAAGAGCGGGCATAAAAAGTTCACATACAAGCACAATAAATGTGAGTGCTAAAAACGTAAGGTTGATCATTTGAGAGCCCACTTTCCATGCTTCCTCACGATCTTTCTTCATGAGAAGTTCTGTGAAGACTGGAATAAAAGCCGCGCTAATCGCCGCATCGGCAATTAAAGTTCGAATGAGGTTAGGAATTTTAAATGCGACGGTAAAAGCACCCCGCATGTCTGAAAGGCCAAAATAGTAGGCCAGCTGCACTTCTCTTAAAAAACCTAAGAGTCTGGAGCCCAGGGTGGCCACCATGATCCAAAATAGAGATCCCCGCTGGAGCCTGCACTCCGCACAGGTGGGGTGCAGGGATGACAACAGTATACGACAAAAAGTCCGTTGATTTCAGCTCTTTTATACGCTACGTAATTTCTATGGGGTTAAGCTGCGGGATTGTCGGTCTTCCCAATGTCGGCAAATCCACTATTTTTAATGCTCTTTCGAATGCTGGCGCTCAAGTCGCCAATTACCCTTTTTGCACCATTGATCCCAATGTGGGAATTGTCCCTATTCCAGATCCAAGGCTTAAACACATTTCTGATCTCATTCAGCCCGATAAGATTACGCCCAATACGCTTGAAATTTTAGATATTGCGGGACTGGTCAAAGGCGCAAGCCAAGGAGAGGGATTAGGGAATAAATTTTTAAGTCATATCCGACAGGTGGATGCGATCCTTCATGTGGTGCGTTGTTTTGAAGATCCTGATGTAGCTCATGTGTCTGGAAATGTGGATCCCTTAAGAGACATCGAAACCATTCATACAGAGCTTGCTTTGGCAGATTTAGAAACCCTCAATAAGCGAATCGATAAAAATGAAAAGCTTGTGAAATCAGGCAGTAAAGAAATTAAAGAAGAACTTGAAGTGCTAAAAGCTGTTCAAGGAGTATTGAATCAAGGAAAGATGGCGCGAAATTTAAAATTAACAGAAACTCAAAAAGGGTATCTTAAGAATCTTTGTTTATTGACGATGAAATCTGTTTTATATATCACAAATATTTCTGAAGATGAACTTCATAAAGATTCAGCGCATGTTCTTTCAGTGAAAGAACATGCGCGACTTGAAGGGGCGGAAGTGGTTAAGATTTGTGGAAAAGTGGAAGCAGAACTTATGGCGCTTTCAGAAGAAGAGCGCAAAGATTTTTTAAAAGAGCTGGGAATTTTAGAGCCTGGGCTTCATCAACTCATTCGCGCGGCCTATCAGCTTTTAAACTTACGAACATTTTTTACGGCTGGGAAGCAGGAAGTCAGAGCCTGGACAATTTTAGCTGGGATGAAAGCGCCTCAAGCGGCCGGCGTTATTCACTCTGATTTTGAAAAAGGATTTATTCGCACTGAGACCTATCATTACGACGATCTCATGAAGTATAAAACGGAAGCTGAGATCAAAGCCCATGGACTTTTACGTCTGGAAGGCAAAGAATATGAAGTCAAAGATGGAGATATTTTATATTTTAGGTTTAATGTATGAGCGAGTTTTTCGACTCTCCCTTGCCTAAAGTAAAGCTTGTCGGCGCTATTCAAGATCCCTATGATTTGGCGATTGCTGCCGCGCGTACCTGTTATTCCGGGAAGGGCATTATTACCCCGGAGGATGTGAGCCGTGACGAAAAGAGCCGAGAACTTCGAGATAAAATTGCTCAAAGTACCCGGGAAGCAGGGCATCTCACCACCCGCCAACATGCCCACTTTGTTTTTTCTTTAGATCGGGTTTCTCGAAGTTTTATTTGGTCTTTTTTGCACAGCCATCCTTTTTATAACTCTGAGCAGGTTTCTCAGCGCTATGTAAAAGTTAAAAAGGGAAATTTTATCATTCCAAAACTGGACCCTTTTGAAAAAGAACTTTTTGAAAAAACACTGACTCTTCAAACGCAAGCCTATGAAAATCTGATTGAGCTTCTTTTGCCTGCTGTGGCCGCTGAATACTATAAGATTTTTCCTTTCCGAAAAAAGGATGAGCGGTGGCTGAAGGTCATTCAAAAAAAGGCGTATGAAATTGCTCGATATGTTTTGCCCATTGCAACGCAAGCCTATCTCTATCATACGGTAAGTCACCTCACACTTCTTCGGTATTATAAAATGATGCAGACCGGAGATACCCCTTCCGAACAGTGCGCTGTGATTGGACGAATGGTGGAAGAGGTTTTAAAGCTCGATCCTGAGTTTCAAAAAGAATTACCCACCCCTATTGTGTCTGCGGAAGAAGAAGTAAGTACACAAAGGGCAAAACAGTTTACAAAAGAATTTGATGAGGGATTGGGAGAGTGGCCTTCTANGAAAAAACATTGGCTCAGACTGTTCGAACGGTCTTAGGAAAAACTTTGTCTCAACTTTCAGATTTTGAAGCCATTGATTCAGTGCTGAATTCTGCTAAAAACCCTCTCTTGGGAGACACCTTTAATGTCACAACCCTTTCTAAGTTAAGTCGAGCTTTGGTTCATGTTCATTTTACGTTTCAGAAAAAATTAAGTCATACAGCAGATTCTCAAGATCAAAGGCATCGCATGACTCCTGCTTCAAGGCCTCTTTTGTCTCAGCATTATCAAGGGGCGCCAGATATTGTTACTCCCAAGCTTTTAAAAGAAGTTCCAGAAGCCAAAAAGCTTTTTGATGAGGTGAATGAACGGGTGGTCGAGGCCGTGAATCAGCTTTTAAGTCGAGGAGTAAGCTTTGAAAAAGCGCATTATTTACTCCCAAACGCTTGGTCTATTCGATTTGAGGAGTCTGGGGATTTACTCAATTGGTATCATAAGTGGAAACTGCGTACCTGTTACGATGCTCAAGAAGAAATTTTTTATGCCTCAGTTGCGGAAGTTTCTCAAATCTCACGCCTATTCCCGGAGATAGGTAGACACATCAAAGCTCCTTGCTACGTGCGTAAACAAGCCAGGCTTAAACCCTATTGTCCAGAGGGAGATCGCTTTTGCGGGGTCCCTGTTTGGAACCTTCCTATTGAGCGTTATCAACGGATGATTTGAGAACCAAATTTGTCCTTTGGGTGCCAATTTGGGGCACTTTTTAAATAGTCTTTTAAAGATAGCCAGGATGCCGCATTAAAATACAAGTAAAATCAATTAGTTGGCAATCTATTTTAAGGCTGAAACTATGGCATACCTCTTGCTTTGATAAGAGAGTAGAGAGGTAAAGATTATGAAGAAAAGATGTGATAAAACCCAAGGCGTTGTTTTTGTTCTCCCAAAATCAAAAGAATTTTTTGGAAGGATCAGCGAGGATTTTCAAAAGGTGGGTCAAAAAGCACAGGATCAAAAAATTATTTCTCAAAGAACTCATATGGTTTCAACCGGTGTTGCCGAAGCAGAAGCTCAAAAAGAAATTCAATCCCTCAAAGAACTGAAAGAAAATTTATCCAAACTGTCCCAGCTGCATAACAAATTGAAACAAATGTTAGATGAGTTAGACGCTGCGGTTGAAGAGGATGATCTTGCTTTAGAAAAAAAATAATCAACAGCCTGCCTAAAATAGATTTTTTTATTGAATATGATCCTTATTTTGAAAGAGCGTATTATCTAAAATATTAAAATAAGCTTTAATCAAAAGCTCTTTGGAGTCAGGTGAAAGGTTTAAGATAAAATGTCTTTTTTCTGAAACTGTGGGTTGGCTCATCAAAAGGTCTAATAAATCTCGCATTTTCTGAAGGGTTTTAATATCAAAGGTATCTAAATAATCGCCCTTCATTTTCTCAAATGATTTTTCAGCACTTAGAGCTTTTTTAATATCAGTGGGATCAAAAAGGACATGATTGCCTTTGGCCGATTGGTTAAATAAATATTCTACTTGTTCCATTTGTGACGAATCAATTTGCATATTCCAAAATATAAGGTGCTTCACTGAGTTAGTCAATGACATCTGTATTATTTTGTGATAAAAATAATATGAATATGAGGTTATTTCTTAAGCAGATAATGTTGGGGATGTTTTTATTTGAGGCAGTTTGTGCTTCCGCCGCGGCGGCTGCCAAAGAAACAGAAAATGATTCCTCTCTAGCTTCACAACGCCTGAGACAAAATACACATCGCTTAGAGACGGCCTATCAGTTTGCGCAAGTCCCATCAGAGTCAAATCAAAAAGCCGCCTTGCAAAGTTTACTCGTAGGGGGAGGATTTGCCTTAACGCCTGAAGTCACAGGGGTCGGAAGAATTCCTCTTATGATGCTTTCAAGTAGAGCGGCTTTGGGAAATCCTTTCATTGGGGCAGAGGCTCTTCTCTATGAAGGGCTTTTAAAAGAGTTTCCAACATTTGTGTTTTTTAATGGAGGAGTGCGACTGCCTTTTTTTGGGAATAACAAATTTGTTTTTCGAAGAACGGATATTCCTTTAGGATTTTCTACGTTAAGAGAAATCTATCATTTAAGTCTTTCAACAGATCTTTCCTATGTTCTCAAATTAGATTCCAATGGGGATCCTCAGTATGGCAATGAATGGTCTGCGATGATCGGGGGAAAGCTGGAGTCGGGATATCATGTCTCCCCTGGGGTTCAGTTGAACTACAGAAGAGCGGGAGAATATTCGAACGGGGCTGAAAGGTTATCCGGGCGATCTGTTTTTATTTTAAAACCAACTGCTTCTTATACGTATGATCCAGAGACTCTTTTTACAGGATCGTTGGCATTTCCTTTGGCGCGTTCTCGTCTTCAAGAGGTTTTAAAAGTCTTTGGAGATTACACGATTTCTGGATTGGGTGGGGCAACCGTTTACCTGACTTTTGAAAAAAAATTCTAACAGAGTGTTGAAAAAGTCTATTTTGGGCAACAACGCAGATGATCCTTTTTCAACAGCCTGCTAACTTATTTTCCAAATGATAGAGATAACTTTACTTCCGTGGGCTGAGGGCTCATGGTTTGATAACTTGCATAATAGAGTGTCTTAAATACTTGGCTATTGCCTAAATCAATGGTGACATAAATTTGCGGGTTTTGTAGAAAGGCAATACTTGCCGGCAGTAAAGATCTATTGTCAGTATCTGCCAAAAAGATCACATCATTGGGCTGAATGGAAAGGGATCCTGGAATGGACATAGGTTGTTGCCCAAATTTTTGAACAAGCGCGGCTTGGGCCAATACTTTTTGGCTTCCATCTTTTGGATCCGTTAAAATAAGT
>JACPST010000031.1 GCA_016193165.1 Deltaproteobacteria bacterium | reverse complement strand
TCACTCAGGAACTTTTCCGAAAGCCGCACTTCAAAAATTAGCACAACTAGGACTTATGGGTGTTTTTGTGCCTGAGGCCTATGGGGGCAGTGGTCTCGATCACTTCTCCTATGTTTTGGCGCTTGAAGAAATCGCAGTGGCGTGCGCAGGCACAGCGGTGATTATGTCCGTGAATAATTCTTTGGTGTGTGAGCCCTTAAAACTTTTTGGAAATGAAGCTCAGAAAAAAACTTTTTTAACTCCTTTGGCGCAAGGAGAAAAACTCGGATGTTTTTGTTTATCTGAACCCAATGCGGGATCAGATGCGGGAAGTCAACAAACAGTGGCGATCAAAAAAAGAGATCGCTATATTCTTTCAGGCACCAAAAATTTTATAACCAATGGCCCACAAGCAGATTTTGCCATTGTGTTTGCTGTCACTGATAAAACACAAAAGAAAAAAGGGGTATCTGCTTTTATTGTTGATAAGCATCAAAAAGGTATTGAAGTAGGAAAAGTGGAAAAGAAAATGGGGATTAAAGCGTCCGGCTGTTCCCAACTTATTTTTAATGAAACAGAAGTTCCAGCCCAAAATCTTTTGGGCGAAGAAGGGCAAGGATTTAGAATCGCGCTACGAACATTGGATGGAGGGCGGATTGGGATTGGAGCTCAGGCCGTAGGAATTGCCAGGGCTGCGTTTGAAGCTGCTTCTACTTATGCCAAAGAACGCCGCCAGTTTGGAAAGCCCATCGCAGAATTCCAAGCCATTCAGTGGATTTTAGCCGATATGGCCACCCAAATTGAAGCCGCCAGACTTTTGGTTCATCAGGCGGCTTACCTGGATGATCAAGGATGTCCCTTTATCAAAGAAGCGGCGATGGCAAAGCTTTTTGCTTCTGAAACGGCCATGAAGGTGACGACCGATGCCATTCAGGTCTATGGAGGGTATGGATATTCCAAAGAATATCCAGTAGAAAGGTTCTTTCGGGATGCCAAAATTACAGAAATATATGAAGGAACTTCGGAGATTCAGCGGCTGGTCATTGCCTCTCAAGTTCTAAAGTGACATTTTTTGTCATTCTATTTTTTTAAAAAAAATCATTTTTCCGAAGAAAACATTAGAAAAATAAAATTCTCTGGGTATAATTAAAGGTAAGAGACAAGAATGTGGTACGTAAGCGGATGACGTCTCAAAAAGAAGGGAAAAACTCAGAAAACAAAAAACTTTTTTATGCGTTTACGCCGCGTGCAATTTTTTATGATGGTTTTGGTGATGGGGAGCGCTATTGTGTTTGCTCAAGACCCCAACTCGCGTTTTGCATTGTTATCAGACGAGCAAAATGGAATTGTGTTTTTTAAAGATGAATGCAAAAAAATCTGAAGGATACTTCCTATCAAGGGCTGGCTTTGGTTGATTTCTCAAAGAATTTTAAAGAAGATTTGAAATCGAATCATGATGGGCTTGTGTATGCTTATCTTGAAGTTCAAAGTTCTCAAAAGATGGGCAATCGTCAAATTCGGATCGACTATTTTGCTAAAAAAGTTTCTGATGATGGGGGTTCAGATACAGACTTAGATATCCCAGAACAAATTGAAGTTTTGCTCTTAGATGAAGATCTAAAACGTATTTTGGATACGTCAGGGCATCACTTAGAAGCAATTGATGGAGCTAAGAAAATAAGAACGCTTCTCAATGCAAATCTAGAAACCTCTTGTTTGTCTACCTCTCCCTAAAATCTTTCAAAGACGATTGATTTTCCTCTTAAAAATGGATAAGCTCATAAATTGCCATGACCAAAAGATTTTCAACCATTTCTGATGTTGAAATTAAAGAGCTTTATACGAGCGCTGATCTTAAAGGCTGGGAATACCAAAAAGATTTAGGTGATCCTGGGCAATATCCTTTTACCCGCGGCATTCACGCCACCATGTATCGAGGAAGGCCATGGACGATTCGACTTTTTTCTGGATTCGGGACGGCTTCGGATACCAATAAACGCTATCATTTGCTTTTAGAAAAAGGCCAGCATGGACTCTCTGTGGCGTTTGATATGCCAACCCTCATGGGGATAGATTCCGATGATTCCAAAGCTTTGGGAGAAGTGGGAAAATGCGGGGTGGCCATTGATACGCTTCGGGATATGGAAGTTTTGTTTAAAGGAATTCCTTTAGATCAAGTGACAACGTCCATGACGATTAATGGGCCTGCGATTGTGCTTTTGGCTATGTACTTGGCTGTAGCAGAAAAACAAGGTGTCTCCTTTGAAAAAGTAGGAGGAACACTCCAAAATGATATTTTAAAAGAATATATTGCTCAAAAAGAATGGATTTATCCTCCCAGACCTTCGATGCGAATTATTCAAGATATGATGGTGTATTGTACAAAACATTTGCCCAAATGGAATACGATTTCGATTTCTGGATATCATATTCGGGAGGCAGGATCGACGGCGGCTCAGGAACTTGCTTTTACACTGGCCGATGGGATTGGTTATGTTCAAGCAGGCCTCGATGCGGGCTTAGCTGTGGATGATTTTGCTCCACGCCTTTCTTTTTTTTTCAACGCCCACAGTGATTTTTTTGAAGAAATCGCAAAATACCGCGCGGCCCGGCGACTATGGGCTCATTTTATGAAAGAACGGTTTAAAGCCAAAAATCCCAGGTCTTGGAGTTTAAGATTTCACACGCAAACGGCAGGGTGCAGTCTTACGGCGCAGCAGCCGTATAACAATATTGTCCGTACCGCAATTCAAGCACTGGCGGGAGTTTTAGGAGGAACACAATCACTTCATACCAATTCCATGGATGAAACTTTATCACTACCGACAGAACAAGCGGCAACGATCGCGCTTCGAACGCAGCAAGTGATCGCTGAAGAAACAGGGGTGATCAATACGGTAGATCCCTTGGGTGGATCATATTTTGTAGAGAGTTTAACCCATGAAATAGAAAAACAAGCGCTCGAGATGATTGGAAAAATTGATCAAATGGGCGGCATCGTAGCTGCCATTGAAAAAGGATTTCCTCAAAAAGAAATTGCCAGAGCTTCTTATCATTACCAACAGCAACTCGAGCGCCAGGAAAAAGTGATTGTAGGGGTCAATAAACATATTGAAAAAGATGAG
>JACPST010000012.1 GCA_016193165.1 Deltaproteobacteria bacterium | reverse complement strand
TATTTTCTTCTGATTACTCCCACAGCGGATAGCAAAATCACTCAAGGCGTGACAACAGAAATGGGAGGAAATCGCGGGTATGCGGCAGCTCCTATTTGGGGAGAAGCTAAGGAGCGCCGGGAAGAAGAGTATCAAAAATATTATAAGCTAAAGTTGGGCTGGAGCAAACGCAAAGACTATTTTCAAAGACGTGAAAAAGAAAAAATAGCGATCAACTACAGTCAGCTCATCGGCCACAATACCCTTCGAGAGTCCACCATGGGGTCTGTCAACCGGCCAGCTACCCCCCAAGAAATAGCTAAAATGATTGAAGGTCTTAAAGAAGGAATGAGGGAGGGCGCGGTGGGGCTTTCAACGGGACTTATTTATCCTCCAGCCTGTTATTCTAATACAGAAGAAGTTTTAGAGCTGGGCAAGGCCTGCAAAGACGCAGGCGGAATCTTTACCTTTCATATGAGAAGCGAGAGCGACAAAGTTGTGGAAGCTGTTCAAGAAGTGCTTGAAACCGCAAAAAAGACAGGGGCTCCTGTTCAAATTTCTCATATTAAGACCTCAGGACAGAGAAATTGGCACAAAATCAAAGAAATTTTTAGTTTGATTGAGCGCTATCAAAAAGAAGGCATAGATGTCGCGTGCGATCGCTATCCTTATATAGCCTCTCAAACAGGGTTGATGCAGGTTTTACCTGATTGGACGTTTGAAGGAGGGGCAAAAGGCTTGGTTCAAACTCTTAAAGATCCCCAAAAAAGAGAAAAAATTAAAAAAGAGATTTTAGAGCTTCATCCTCCTAAAGAAGATTACTTAAATAAAGTTCTTATTATGGAAGTCATGTCTAAAAAAAATAAAACTTTTGAAGGCCTTACCATTCAGAAAGCCGCCCAAAAGGCCAAAAAGGATGTTTTTGAATTTTTGTTTAATCTCTTAATCGAAGAAGAAGCCGCGATTTCAGCCATTTATTTTACAATGTCTGAAGATAATTTAAAAAACTTCTTAAACAAAGACTATATTTTTGTAGCCTCAGATAGTGGCTGTCGTTCAGTGAAAGGGCCCTTGGCCAAAGGACGACCTCATCCCCGGATTTTTGGAACCTTTCCCAGGGTGATCCGCAAATATGTAAGGGAGGAGAAACTTTTGGATCTCTCTAAAGCGATTTACAAAATGACCTGGCAACCGGCCGAACGGTTTCATTTGGAAAAACGAGGCAAAATCGAAGAGGGATACTATGCGGATCTCGTTCTTTTTGATTTAAATAAAATTTCTGATAAATCCGACTTCCTAGATCCCTTCCATTACTGCGAAGGGATTGAGTATGTCTTTGTTAACGGCCAATGCGCGCTAGAAAAAGGAAAACAAACAGGCAAGCGAGCAGGAATGGTTTTGAGAAAAAATTAAGCAAAAAACTGTTTAGCTAGATTTTTGTGTTCTTCGCAGCCAACGACATGGACGATTGTTTCTGGTTCTGCAGGAGTAAAAGGCACAATATAACGATTACGAACTTTGGTGATGCGCTCAGAGCTTTCTTCAATTCGTGTGACGGGAATTTTAATATCCAAAACTCCACGCAATACTTTCTCAATGGCTAAAATTTGTTTTTCTAAGGTTTTGCAAATTAGAATAATATCTACCCCAGCCTCAAGAGCCTTGAGAGTGGCGTCTTCAATGGAATAATGATCGGAAATACCTTTCATTTCTAAGTCATCGGTAATAATCACACGTGAAAAACGCAGAGGCCCTCTTAAATAATCCAAAGTTTTTTTAGAAAGCGTTGCTGGAAGTTCTGGGTCTAAATTGGGATTTAAAATGTGAGCTGTCATAACGGTTTCTACCCCGCCCTTAATGACTCTTTCAAAGGGAAGCCACTCGGTTTTTTGGAGTCTTTCTAAAGAGTGATTTACAACCGGAAGTTCTAAATGAGAATCGGTTTGGGTATCGCCGTGGCCGGGAAAATGCTTGGCGCAGGAAACAACTCCTCCACGCTGAAGACCACGAATAAATCCAGAAGCAATTTTAGCCACAATTTCGGGATCAGAACTAAACGCCCGATCCCCAATAATAGAATTTTGGGGATTTGTGTATACGTCTACCACCGGAGCAAAATTAAAATTAATCCCCACGGCTCTCAGTTCCTTGGCCATCGCAAATGCGGCTTCAAACGTAAGCTTGGGAGAGTCCACTTTCGCAAATTGCTGGGGAGCTCCAAAATCCGTGAAAGGTTCTTTGAGGCGTCGCACACGACCCCCTTCTTGATCTACGGCGATAAAAAGGGGAGTTTTAATATTGAGAGATTGAATTTCATTCGTGAGCTCAGCAATTTGAGAAGGACTTTCAATATTTCGTTCGAAAAGAACAATGCCTCCGACGTAGTAATCTTGAATGAGTTTTTTAAGATCGTCCGTGACAGATTTTCCTTCAAATCCTACCATAAACATCTGTCCGACGCGTCTACGGATTTGATCTAATTTCATAGGGTTTTTCAAGTATAGCAAAGAAGAAAGAGCTCAGCGACTATTTTTTAATTTGGGATCCCATGCATCCCGAAGGCCATCTCCTACAAAGTTAAATCCTAAAACGGTCATCATAATCGCGAGGCCTGGAAAAAGGGCCACAAAGATTCTCCAATAATAATTCCTCCCATAGCAAAGGATGCCTGCACAATCAAAGGAGAAAGAATATTAGGCCAGATGTGGCAAACCAAAATATGGACATGAGAAGCTCCTAGAGAGCGAATGGCTTGGACAAATTCTTTTTCTTTTTCCACCAAGACTTGAGCGCGACTTACGCGCGCAAACCCTGTCCATCCCACCAAAGAAAAAATGAAGACAACATTATAGAGACTGGGTTTTAAAAAAGCGGCCAAAGCAAAAACCAAAAGAAGCCCTGGAAAAGCCAAAAGAATATCCACAAGGCGCATGAGGCCTTCGTCTAAAATTCCTCCAAAATAACCCGCGGCAGAGCCCAGCATGAGACCCATCAGAAGAGAAATAAAAGTAGCTGTGACAGCAACTGTGAGAGAAATTTTAGCTCCATAAATAATTTTGCTATAAATATCTCCGCCGAGCTTATCTTGACCTAGCCAATGTGTCGATGAAGGAGGAGAAAATCGAGAGCCAATCTCTGTGCCCTTGGGATCATAAGGAGCGAGCCAAGGAGCAAGCGCCCCAATAGAAAAAAATCCAACGATGATCAAAAGGCCTATTTTTGTGGTTAAAGAGAGCTTCATTGGAGACGAACCCTTGGATCAATAAAGACGTATAAAATATCGGTCAGTAGATTAATGGAAACATAAAGCATTGCGATCAGAACAACACAGCCTTGAACCAGAGGATAATTTCTAGCTTGAATGGCCTCGACCAAAAGACTTCCAATCCCTGGCCAGTCAAAAATGGTTTCTGTAATGATGGAGCCCGAAAGAAGCGCTCCCGTTTGAATCCCCGCGATGGTAATGACAGGAATCAGAGTATTTCTTAAAACATGTTTAAAAAGAACTTTTCCTTCGGAAAGTCCCTTGGCGCGAGCGGTTCTGATATATTCTTCCCGGATGACTTCAAGCGTGGTTGTTCGGGTGAGCCTTGAAAGTAAAGCCATCATAGCTGTGCCAAGCGTAATGGCTGGAAGAACGAGGCTTAAAAAATTACTTCTTTCTGAAATGGGGAAAAGAGGAATGGTGTAGGCAAAAAGGATAATGAGCAAAGGTCCAAGCCAGAAATGAGGAATAGAAATTCCTAAAAGAGCGATAAGCATCGAAAAACCATCAATCACAGTTTTATGTTTAATCGCTGCCAGCATGCCCAAGGGAATAGAGACAGAAATAGCAAAGACCATAGCCCAAAAGGCGAGTTCTGCTGTGGCCGGGAAGCGCTCTCCAATTTCTTTCCAGACACTTTTTTTGGA
>JACPST010000053.1 GCA_016193165.1 Deltaproteobacteria bacterium | reverse complement strand
CTAGAAAATGGCGTCCTCAACATTTTGAGGAACTCTTAGGGCAAGAGCACGTGAGCCAAACCCTCAAAAACGCCATCCTTCAAAATCGCATTGCGCATGCATTTTTGTTTTGCGGGCCCAGGGGTGTTGGAAAAACATCGGCCGCGCGCATTTTAGCTAAAACTTTGATCTGCGCCAAAGCTAAAGAGGCCAAATCCTGCAACCAATGTTCTGCCTGCGAGGAAATTTCAAAAGGGATTTCCGTAGCTGTGATTGAAATTGATGGTGCTTCTAATAATGGTGTAGATTCTATTCGAGAATTGAGAGATCGAGCGCACTATCTCCCCACCCATGGGCACACTAAGGTTTATATTATTGATGAAGTGCATATGCTTTCTCAAAGCGCGTTTAATGCGTTGCTTAAAATTTTAGAAGAACCTCCGGCTCATCTCAAATTTATTTTTGCGACAACTGAGGCGCATAAGATTCCAATGACCATTCTTTCCCGATGCCAAAGATTTGATTTTAAAAAAATTCCGTTAAAGCAGCTCGAGCAACATTTGGCTGGAATTTCGGAGAAAGAAAACTTCAAGATTGAAAAAGAGGCGCTAACAAAAATTGCCAAAGAAGCCCAGGGGAGCTTTCGAGACGCTCTTTCTCTGTTAGACCAAGTCATTTCTTTTTCTGGAAACAACGTGGCGCTCAAAGATCTTCAAGAAATTTTAGGGTCAGCACATGAAGAAAAAGTTTTAGAGCTTTTAGAAAAAGCTTTTAAAAAAGAATCAGCCGCCTTACTAAAACTATTATCTGAGATCTATGAACGAGGCCAAGATATGAAGCAACTGACCTCTCAGATTTTAGAGTATGTCAGGGTATTGCTTTTAATCAAAATTTCTTCTTTTGAAGCTATTGAAAAAGAAAACTTTTTAAATCTTACGGATTATGAACTCTCTCGGCTTAAAGATCTTTCTGGGCTTCTTTCTTTAGAAGAGATGGAACAGGCCTTTCATATTCTATTTAAAGGAAGTCAAGATATGGCGTTGACGCTTTATCCCCACATGGTGTTAGAGACAACGCTGATTAAACTTTTGCAGCTTAAGCCTTTAATTTCAATTGAAAATTTATTGGAAAAAGTAGAAATGCTTCAAAAATCATGGAGAGAAAGCCCTTTTCCATCGGTCTCTGTGCAATCTTCGGCGCCCGTTGTAACACCAGTATCGTCATCTCCTATCCATTCTCTAGGAGCTAAAAACTGGGGTACTTTGGTCGAGTTTGTTAAAACCAAAAAACCCTCCTTAGCGGCTCTTTTAGAGCATAGTTATTTGGTTCAGTGGGCCGACCATAAAATTACGCTAGGCCTTCCCAAGGGTTCTGTGTTTTATAAGCTTTTGTCTGATCGAGAAAATGTCTTGGCTTTTGAAAAAGTTGCGCAAGAGTTTTTAAATACCAAGGCGACGCTCCTTGTTACAGAAATGGCAACCAAGGGTGATGGGAGCCTCACCAATCTTGTTCAAGAAAATGAACAGCAGATGGATCAAATCAAAAAAAAGGTTATGCAACATGAACTCGTCCAAGAAGCGCAAAAAGTTTTTGATGGAAAAGTGATTGATGTTAAGGTTGAAAAAAGAAAGGATAGTCCTCATGAGTAAACTATTTGGAAATATGGGAAATATGCTTAAACAAGCCCAGCAATTTCAATCGCAGATCAAAAAGATTCAGGAAGAGTTAGAACATAAAACCATTGAAGCTTCGAGTGGAGGAGGAATGGTTACGGTGAAAGTGAATGGACGGCAAGAAATTTTATCTGTGACGATTGATCCAGAAATTATAAAACAAAATGATATTGAAATGCTTCAAAGTTTAGTAGTTGCCGCGACCAATGAGGCATTGAAACAATCGCAAACATTAGCTCAAAATGAAATCGGAAAACTCACAGGAGGATTAAACCTTCCCGGCCTTCTTTGAGAGATGCAAAACCCCCTGGCAAAACTGGTCAATGAGCTTTCTAAACTTCCAGGCATTGGTGAGAAAACAGCCGCGCGCTTGGCTTTTTATATTTTAAGAGCTCCGGGCCAGTATTCTCAAGCGCTTTCCCAAGCCATTTTAGAAATAAAAAATAAAATTCGATTATGTTCTGTCTGTTTTAATCTCACGGAAGCGGATCCCTGTCAGTTCTGCCAAAATGAGGGAAGGGATAAAACTCTTTTATGTGTTGTTGAAGAGCCGCAAGACCTTTTAGCCATTGAAAAATCTGGAACGTTTCGAGGAAGATATCATGTTCTCCATGGAGTGCTTTCGCCTTTAGAAGGGATAGGCCCTGAACAACTCAAGATTAAGGAACTTTTGCGACGGCTCCAAGATGCTTCAATTCAAGAAGTGATTTTGGCTACCAATTCTTCGGTGGAAGGAGAAACGACAGCTTTATATTTGGTTAAGCTTTTAAAACCATTTCCTTTAAAACTAACTCGTATTGCTCATGGCATTCCTATGGGGGGTGATTTGGAATATCTTGATGTTATGACAATTGGGAGCGCCATTGAAAATCGAGTCGTAGTTTCGTAGGATACCCCTATGTCATTTGTGAACTATGCCACTCGAGAGATCAACTGCAAAGTCGTCTACTATGGCCCCGGTTTAAGTGGGAAAACCACCAATCTTCAGTATATTTACGCAAGAACCAATCCTCAAACCAAAGGCAAAATGGTGACCTTGGCTACCGAAAACGAACGGACTCTTTTTTTTGATTTTTTGCCTCTCGCCATTGGGCCCATTCGAGGATTTAATGTGCGGTTTCATTTATATACGGTACCTGGGCAGTCTTATTATGATGTCAGTCGCAGACTGATTCTAAAAGGAGTCGATGGAATTATTTTTGTGGCTGACTCGCAGCTCCATCGGATGGACGAAAATTTAGAAAGCCTTTCAAATTTAAAAAACAATTTATCAGATCAAGGATATGAATTTAAAAATCTGCCCCATATTCTTCAATATAATAAGCGCGATCTTGCCAATGCTGTTCCATTCCTTGACAAAGAAAACCCTTTTGGCTAGTGTTTTTAAAATCTTAAATGCTCCCCGGTAGCTCAGTTGGTAGAGCAGTTGACTGTACCGGAAGCGTGAATGAAAGATTCATGCAGAATTAGCAGCTCTTAGCAGAAATGCTAAGATGAAAAATGGGCTAAGTCAGGGAACCCTAAAGCTGAAAAGCTACGGCAATCCTGAGCTACCTCTTTTTATAAAAGAGGGAGTGCAGAGACTTTACACCCATTACCCTAACGTTTAGTCGAGGGTAAAGAGAAAGTCCGACTCTCCATGAAAGTGGAGTCAGATCGTAATCAACGGGTCACAGGTTCGAGTCCTGTCCGGGGAGCCAAATAAAATTCACTAATATTTGACATTTTTTAGTGAATTTAGTATAGTTTTTTATAATATTCACTAAAATATGCCGACTACTCATCCCATTAAAAAAAGACTCCAAGCTCTAAAGTTAGAATATGACAAGCTGCGTAAAGGTAAAGGGAAAGACTCTTTGTTGGCTATGATCGATGAGACAGAAACTCCAGAAAGTGTTTATAACTCAAATGCAATTGAAAATTCGACCCTAACGCTTAAAGAAACTGAAAAGATTTTACTTGAAATGGAAGTGTCGCGCAATGTCTCCCTACGTGAAGTTTTTGAGGCAAAAAATCTTGCCCGTGTCATGGGCTATATTCGTAGTAAAGTTCAAGAAACAGATTTGTCTAGGGAGGTCATTTTATTTCTACACCAAATGCTTATCGGTGGGATTGATGATGGTATTGCGGGGCGTTTTCGTGCCAAAGGGGAGTATGTCCGGGTGGGAACACATGTTGCTCCAGCACCAGAGCATGTGGAGCAAATGATAGAAAATATTTTAATTTCTTATTCAAGTGATTTATCCTCTTATTTTGTAGATAAAATTGCTAAATTTCACTTAGATTTCGAAACCATTCATCCTTTCAATGATGGCAATGGTCGTATTGGACGCGTGCTTATGAATTACCAACTTCTTCGTCTAGGATTTCCAGTACTCATTGTTCGCAATAAAGGAAAAAAAGAATATTACAAAGCTTTTAATGATTATCGAAGTTCTAAAAAGAGTCAAACGATGGAAAAAATTGTGGTCTTAGCTCTCATGGAATCGCTGCACAAAAGGATTACTTATTTAAAAGGAGAAAATATTATTACTCTTTCTGACTATACAAAGAAGTACAAGAAATCTGCTCCAGCTTTATTAAATGCAGCTCATCGTCAAAATATATCTGCGTTCCGAGAAAAAGGTACGTGGAAAATAGGCGAAAAGTTCAGCAGTAAAAATACAAAATAAGAATAATGAAAAAGAAAATATCAGCACGCACGAAAGAATTTAAGAAAAAGATTTCTGATTATAAAAAATTTCTTAAAAATGATCATGATTGGGACGGGGCATATATCTTAAGACTTCTCAAATATAAGCTTGAAAGAACTCGAAAATGTATTGTTTCTAATCATATAATCCAAAGTGCTCCAAAAAAAGGTCGTCAAATTAAAGTGGTAGAAGATTTATTGGATCGGGTACTTAAAGATAAATATTAAATATTATGACGAGATTTCTAAGGATTTTCATAGAAAGTATGGGCATCTTAAAATGCTCTCTGGAAAAGCTGAAAAAGGGGCACGCTCCGTCCCTGTTATTTTAAAATATACACGTGAGACGCCAGCCAATAGAGATCAAATCCGTCGTGAATCCTTTAGACTATATAAACGAGCGGACTGGCTCAGAGATAAAGATCTCAAGAAAGCATTTGATCTGATCTATAAGTATATTTGGCATTGGTGGGATTAAGCTGCAAGTGCAATAATTTCAGTTTGAAAAGCGTCCAGTAGGGGGAGAAATTTTTGAGTGAAGCGAAAAAATTTCGACCATAGCAGGATGAGAATGCCGGAGGCAGCCGGCACCAGCTATGCTGGTGGCTGCCGAGGCGGGGTCGATGAAAAAATCAGCCACTATTCAATTTCTATTATATTTTACTGACATCAAATTATTTTTTTGTTAATTTTTGTATATGACTGGAATAAGATTTCCAAAAATAAAATTACCGAAAATAAAGTGGCCGGAAAAACCACGTCAAAAAACATCCAAAAAGACATCGTCAAAAGAAAAAAAAGTTCATCCTTGGAGACTCTGTCCACTTGGCCAGCATTGGGTGCGCACTCACCCCATGAGCGTACCCCCAAGCAAGAAGAATCCTGCAGGCTCTGTCACCTCTCGTAAAGGACATTGCGCACGCAATCCGACAGGTAAAGATCAGCTATATCCCGACGAAATTTTTGAAATGACAGCTAGACATTTTTCAAAAGCTATAGCACAGCCTTGCTCTTTTAATTTAGGATTTCCAAAAGGGAATGATTATGATTTATTAATTGCGGGCTGGACGCAATATTGGCATGAGGTTCTTAAGTCTGAAATTCCGTTAGACTCAAATTTGGTTAAAGCTTTGATCGCAAGTGAATCTAGCTTTGATCCCAAAATATTAGCAAATAAAAAAGATTCTAATAGTGCTCGCGGACTGATGCAAATCACCAATGCTACACGAAAAATATTAGGGAATGAAAAAGGTGAACTTGGAGAACATTATATTACTGCCACTAAAGAGAATCTGAATAATCCAAACATAAATATTTGTGCCGGCATACGTTGGCTCTTTCATAAACAAAAATTGGCCTCGACAAAATTAAAGCGAAATGCTTCTTGGGAAGAGGCCGTTTTTGAATACAAGGGAGGAAAAAGCACTTCTTCATCTCGGGCCAACGAATTAATGGACAAATTTCGAGAATACCTATTAAAGCTTCAGGCATGTTTAAAAAAATAAAAAAATATCTTTGGTTCTTTAGTTTGTTTTTAAGTATTTTTTTGCGTAGTGATACGAACTATGAATTCATGATTGTGCACAAAATTGATCCGCTTTGTCAGGAAAATAAAATATTGATGGAGAAAAAACGTTATCATAATTATGACATTACCATATCAAGAGCAGAAGATTGGATATGTCAGTCTATCACCATCGAAAAAGATGGAAAATTGTTTTTCCGTAATGAAGAAATCGGAGGTTACTATTTTTTAAGTGACCGCTTCGAAAAACATGAAAACCCATTTTTCTTTTTTGCCGGCAAAAATAATCCCTATTTTGTATTTTCAAAATGGACAGGTGGAGCCCATTGCTGTTATTCCCTTCATATTTTTTCACTCGGTAAGGATTTTCGAAAAGTGGCCTCGATTGATGGTGGAAACTCTCAACCCATTCTTAAAGACCTAGATGGAGATCGTATTCCGGAAATTGAAGTTTTAGATGATTTTTTAGCCTATCAATTTTCGAGTTTTGCCATGTCTGCTTTTGGAACTGTTGTATTGAAATATTCCTATGGAAAATACCAGGTTTCATCGGAACTCATGAAAAAACCGCCACCCAGTCCTAATCATTGGAAATCTAAAATTGAATCCTGGAAAAATGACTTACGTAGAAAAGATCCAGATTGGCCTTCCCCGTCTCTCATCCAAACAATGACAGATTTAATATTTACGGGTAACAAAAAAGTAGCTTTCGATCTTATTCATTCAATTTGGCCACCCGATGTTTCTGGAAAAAATAATTTTTTGACTGCCTATGAAGAAGCACTAAAACAATCGAATTTTTATCCGGAGTTCGAAAAACAACTTAAACCGTTACAATAACATCATATACTCTGGGATGGATACGCATTCCTTTATAAAATAAAATATAGATCATGGGGGTCATTAAGCAGCTTTTCTTAATTTTGGAATAAAAATATAGTCTGATGAGGTTTGAATGATAGTTCTAATATCCATCACAATGGGGAGCCAAACTTGACGGTTGCACGAAATCATGGAACTGGATTTAGAACCTATGAGAATAAATTATCGTGCCTGTTTAAAAAAATAACAGATTTGTAGCATATACAGAATATTGAAATTATTAAAAATAAATGAATTTCTTACTTAAATTTTTCTTAATAAAATAATACTTTCTCTTAGAATTGTAGAACCAGTTTTGCCAGTCTCATTTGTGGGACTGTTTTTTAGAGGCATTCGTTTATTTGGAATATTGCGGTATAGAATTCCCTGCTGTGTAAATCCTATCTTTTCGCTTAATTCACAGATAATTGTGTCAGTCTTTAAGACTAATTCTTTTACCGTGCGATTGCCAACAATCAAACAGAAGTATTTTCTTGGTTTGAGAATATTATAGGCTTGTGTTAATGCCTTATTCAAATCTATGTAAAAGCTCAATACATCTTTAGCCCTATCCTTGTCAACCATTGGGATGATAATCTGGAGAATTGACCATAAGCTACGGTAGTTCGGCTGTCGCCATAAGGTGGTGAAGTAATAATAAAGTCCACTGAATTATGCGGAATGCCGTTATCTTTAGTTGTATCCCCCATAATAATACGAGAATTCGTATGAGGTAAAACATCGTGGACGTATTCTTTCATTCCAATAATATTATTCTCACACATCTTAATAAATTCACCTAATACCTCCGGCTTAAACTTGTCTGTTAATTTATCTGGCGAGCGGAAGAGCTTGAATTCGTTATGGCGTGTAAATGAAACAACACGAACGACTTCACTAAAAGAGACCGAGAAGAAATTACGGATATTTTCTTCAGAGATATTCCATATTGCCTGACGCAAACGTGTCAAATCTCTAATAACATTCTTACTGAACCAGAATCCAAGATTAGCAAAGTTTGGTGGCTCTATATTCTTAATTTGCTGATAGTCATTTAAAATAGCCTTAAGCTTAATCGTTAAGGTTTTTGGGTCAATGGGTATAGTCTTAACGCGGGCAATTAAAACCGCTAATGGGTTAAGTTCAATTCCAATAGAATTGCGATTAAGTAGGCAACTTTCCACTAATGTAGTTCCAGAGCCACAAAATATATCACAGACGAGACTATTTTCTTCAGAAAAAGCCAAGATTAATTTACGTGCGACTTGCGGAATAAACATTGCTGGATAATTATGAAATCCGTGTGTATAGGTTTTTGTCTGATAAGTCCTAAAATCCCATTCTTCAACCCATCGTTTAGGATCAACTTGTTGATCGTAATGCTGCTGATGATTTCGAGATGCGCCTAATGAGACAATTTGCTCTAAATGGTCAATTCGTTGACGAGTTGGGACTTCTTGTTTTAGTTCTGTTTCCTTGAATAAAGAATAAGTGCTACCATTTTCTTTTACGAGGAATTTACTGGGATTTTGGGGGGCGGTAAATGCATGACTTTTATTAAGATATTGTTGAAGGGCGGACTTTGTAAAACGACGTTGTCCCCCTGGTGTTCTGATAGGATGGATCAACCCTTTTTCTTCCATTCGGTAAATTGTTTTGGTACTTACTCCTAAAAACATGGCGGCTTGTTTTGTATTTAACATTTCACCTGACTCTTGTTTTGTTAAAAATATAGATGTCGCCCCCATTTCTAATTTTATGCAACATTAGACATCATTAGTCAACACATTCCTCTCAAAATGGTTTTCAAAAAACATCTCCGTATAAATTAGATTCTGCTGAATAAGTCATCCTGAGCATAGCGAAGGATCTGTTATCGTCGAAGAGATTCCTCGCACGGAGCCTGTCCTCTAAAAATCGAGGATGCTCGGAATGACTTTTTCACCAGAATCTAATTAAGCAGCTTGCCTTAGTTTTGGAATAAAAATATAGTCTGATGAGGCTTGAATGATGGTTCTAATATCCATCACAATGGGGAGCCAAACGAGTCTTATGGATCTCTTCTCAAAGTGGACAATTGGTGTTTTCTTTATTCTTACTCTCTTTGTTCGGTTATACGCCATCCAGCTTCCGGCGTGGAATACGAAAGAGACTTTTCAAATAGATCTTTCTAGAAATTTGACAAAACAGCATTTTAATATTTTTAGAAGTGAACTTAGTTTTGTTCCTGCCCACTTATCTGCGCAAACCCATTTAAATTCCCCATATCCCTTTGTAGAGGATTTTCCACTTTTTCATCTTTTGGCAGCGCTAGTTATGAAATCTATAAATACAGAAAGTCTTTTTGTGGGACGTATTCTTAGTTTTATTTTTTTTCTTCTTGGGACAGTTTTTTTATATCGATTTACCTCCAGACAATATGGAGAAGCTATAGCCTGGTGGGTGCTTATTTTTTGGGGGAATGCCCCTCTTCTTCTTGCCTATTCCACACAATTTCTAGCAGAAATGGGCATGATGGTTTCTTTTCTGGGGGCGTTATACTTTATTTCTCAATATTTTGATACTAAACGCGTTGGGTATTATTGGGCAGCTCTTTTGTGTGGGATGGCTATGCCCGCCTTTCGTTATTATGGGGCTTTTCTTTTTATTCCTTTGCTCTTCTATGGGTGGAATCGTGAGTCAAAAATAAACTTTCGCTTGGGTTGTTTTTTTGTTTTACCAATAATCATTCCATCCCTGTGGCTCATGTATTCTTTAACTGCCGTGGAAAATCCTATTACGATGCATCAAAATTACGAGAACTGGCACTGGGGAGCTTGGAAATACTATTTATGGGACAGTTTTTTTTACTATGAAATTATGTTTTCTAGGCTTTCTCAATATATTCTCACGTATGTTGGCTTTGCTCTTTTCATCCTAGGTATTTTTCTGAACTATCGAGATTTCTTTTTATTATCTTCGTTATTCATGATGGCGCTTTCTATGGGAATTTTTACCTTGGGGCATCACAATCATGAGTATTATCAAGTAAAGTTTATCCCCTTTTTGGTTATACTTGCCTCAAGTGGAGCGGTGTATGTTTTTGATAAGCTGAGGTATTTAAAACGAAGTATCTTAGTAGTCACTTTAGCGGTTTTATTTTGTTTGTCGCTAAGCCACGCATACAAACTTTTGCGATATGATAGCTCTGGTAAAGTTTTAGGTGAAAAGTTAGCTGCTTATTCAAGTCCTACAGATAAGATTTTACTGATTCAAGATGTTCCTGATCCCGCGGTTTTAGTTTATAGCCAAAGACAAGGATGGTTAAAAAATAAATCATTTTTGGAAGAAAAAATGCAGGTTCCTCAAGAGGCAAACCTTTTGGGGATCCGGTTTGTATCCAGTCAGTTTGCGCTTCCATATTTTTTGAAGGATAAATATACTATTCTTTGGCAAGAAAGCGGTCCTATGGGACGACAACATAAATGCGGCTTTGTAAAATTCTTTCTTGGTGAATGTGTAAGAGACCATTCTACTGTGATGATTTTAAAACCCTTTTAAAAATTC
>JACPST010000034.1 GCA_016193165.1 Deltaproteobacteria bacterium | reverse complement strand
TAAGAAGCAGGGTAGTAGGCGTGGATATCCGCATTTTGTCGTTCATTACCCGCGGCGGCTACAACAATAATTCCTTTCTTTTTGGCTTCTAAGATGGCTTCTCGTTCTTCTTTGGAAAACTCAGCGCCTCCCCCGCTGTAGTTAATAATGTGCGCGCCATTTTGAATGGCATAGCGAAAACTTTTAATCGTATTTTCTAAGTTTTCTTTTCCACTGGCATTGGGAGAGTAGTATTTCAAAATCATCAAAGAGACATGAGGACATACGCCTGAAATTCCAATTCCATTGCCTCGCACAGCTCCAATGATTCCAGCCACATGTGTTCCATGTCCGTGTTCATCAGAGGGGTAGGGATCATTGGCCACAAAGTTCCAGCCCATAATATCATCCACAAATCCATTATGATCATCATCCATGCCGTTATTAGGAATTTCATTTGGATTTTGCCAAATATTATTTTTTAAATCGGGATGGGTATAATCTGCTCCTGTATCAATGACCGCCACAACAATCTTTTTATTTCCATGGCTGATGTTCCATGCTTTTTTAAGTTGAAGCGGAGAGGTATCTGTCAAAGCCCAGCTTTTAAAAAGCTGAGGATCAGTTCTGTAAGAGCTTACAAAGGTTGGGGTAAAAGCCAACGCTTGATTCATGAGTGGAGTTTGAACTTCCGCGCCTTTTTGCTTTTGCGGATGAAACCATCGGGATTGATTGGTACTTAAAATCAGTAGAATCACAACAAGATATAAGCTGACAATGACCGCTCTTTTCATACGTTACTTTGTTAAAAAAGCAATTCATGTGCCAGACTAAGTTTATTTTATAACCTATTGAAATTACTGTTATTATTTAAAATGACAAAAAGGGCTATGGATGGCGAAAAGACTATTTACGTCAGTAATTTTTAAGTTTTTGAGAAGGAAAGTTCAAAAAGGCAATGATTTCAATTCATTGCGGCAGGCTCAAGTTTTCGTTTATTTTTTGAACACCTGATGAGTATATGGCGGCAGATTCCGGGAAGGGATTAAACTTCCCTTCGTAGAGAAAAAGATGGTTGGTGTAGTTTCGAAGGATGAGTTTGACATAGTTTCTGGTTTCTCGATAGGGGATTTCTTCGATAAACTCTTCGATATCGGAAGACCAAAGTCTGTTGACCCATTTTTTGACAACTTCTTCATTGGAATTATAACTGGCGAGCGCCAGCACCAAATCTCCATCAAATTTTTTAAGAAGCTCTGAGATATAAGATACGCAATATAAAAGATTGGTTTCAGGCAAAAGCAAATCTTCTTTTGATTTTAAAGGAATATTGAGACGTTTTCCCATGTGTTGAGCCATGGCTGGAGTGATTTGAAGTAGTCCATAGGCATCCGCTGGAGAAATGGCTTGGGGATCAAAAGCGCTTTCTTGTCTCATCACTGAAAGAACTAAATAAGGATCTACTCCAAAGCGCTTGGCCATGTTTTCAATTAAAGCCCAGTAGCGTTTGGGATAGAGAATGAGAAGATGTTCTAAAGGCAGATCGTCCAAATATGAATTTTGAAGTTCATTCAAAATGATGAAGGCAGAGATATGATCTCCCCCGAGGTGATAGAGGCTTGCCATATAATATTGAAATTTCCAAGACATATTAAATAAGATTTTAAAAGAAGCGGCTTGTTCGAGTTCATATGCCCCGTCGAGGCCCAGCCCTAAGTGAATAAGTTGTTTTCCTTTCGAAAAATATGTGGGATTTACAATTTGAAGAGCATTTTTCTTATAGGTGAACGATGGATTGGAAGAAAATTGAAGAGATTTTACATTTTCTTGAAGACGTCCCCGAGCGCGTATGGCGTAGTAAGAATACGGATTTTTTTTAATGATTTCTTCATAGAATTCTTGAGCGGTGTCTTTTTCTCCAATCGCTTCGTGGCACCTCGCCAGCCAATAGCTGGCAGGCATAAAAAAATCAGATTTTGGAAAGCGATCTTTAAAAGATTCAAACTCTTCGATTGCTTTGGCGCAATTTTGAGTTTTCCGGGTATACCAGCCCTTGAGGAAAGAAATTTCTTCAATGAGAGAAGGATCCAAGGGATATTCTTGGGCTTTGGTGAGATACTCTAAAACCTTGGGATAATTTTTTTCTTCAGCAGAGATCTTCGCTAAAATAGTGTAGCATTGTCCCACGTAGCGATGGTTAGGCCAGGCAATTAATTTTAATAAGTATTTTTTAGCAATGAGAATTTCTTCTTGATTCCAATAGCGTTTGGCTACTTCGTAAAGCCATTTGGGATCATAGGGGAATACCTTGGGGTCTGCTTTTTTAAGTTTGGCAAGTCCCCACAGGGCTTTTAAATGCTCCGCGTCATTTCCCAAGCGTTTATACATGATGGAAAGATTTTGCAGGGCTTCTTCCGCTTGGGGGTCTTCTTGGAACGTTTTTGTGAGATATTTTTTAAATTGCGTAATCGCCTGTTTATAGTTTTTATCTTCAAAGGCCTGTAATGCCTCTTCAAAGAGATCTTGCTTGACTCTTTCGCGGCGTTTTTTTTTTTTTGATCGATGAAATCTGTCAGTCGTTGAAGAACAGAAGTTTCAGGAAAATGGTCGCCCAGATTTTTTTGATAAAAGCTGGCTAAAATACATTTCTTTTTCTCTAAAGCCATGCGTCCTAAATAAAAATACGCATATTCTTTTAAGGGGTAGTCTTGAGCATCCACTAGGAGAGTAAAATACGTTGCGGCTTTTGAAAAATTTTCGGCTTGATAATGCAGATATCCCAGTGTCAAAGCCATGTTTTTTTTCTCAAGGCTTTGAGGCTCTTGAATGGCAAGATATTGTTTTGTTTTTTGGGCAATTTCTGCCTGCAGTTTAGAGGAGGGGAGGGTGTCAAGGTTAACTTTTTCCGTGTCTATTTCAATGCGCACGGTTTGAGTGGCGCACGAGGTCAATCCCAGGAAAATCAAAAGAATTAAGAATCGATACAATACTCCTCCTGTATGCACTTCATGACAGCCTCTGGAAATAGGGCCATAAGTTTTTGGGTGGCAGGCCCGGGTTTTCCGCTGCCAATTTTTTTATGGTCACACATGGTCACCGGAAGAATGCACTTAATCGATCCACACAAAAAGCATTCATCGGCATTTAAAAGTTCCTGTTTTGTTATT
>JACPST010000033.1 GCA_016193165.1 Deltaproteobacteria bacterium | reverse complement strand
TCTTCGTCCCGAACGAAGCGCGCTACCAGGCTGCGCCACACCCCGAAAATGAGATCCCTCGGTTTTGCCTCGGGATGACTTAGAGTTAATATTTTTTTGAGAAATAGTCATTCAAAATTTGGGCGTGGTCAAAGACCAGCGGAGGTAAAGTCTTCCGAGTAGAAACTCCAATTTCTTTGGCATCATCACAGGCTTTGGGAGTACCGACAGCCTTTGCAATATAGACGGCTGTCACGGTGTGATGCCTAGGATCGCGCAAAGGTTCTGAATAGGTATGAAATTGGCGAATGAGCTTTACATCTAAAGAAGTTTCTTCTTTGGCTTCTCGAATCGCAGTTTGTTCCAAAGACTCTCCAGCGTCAACAAATCCTCCCGGCAGGGCCCACCCCAAGGGGGGATTTTTTCTTTCAATGAGAACAATCCCTACCGTTTTTGAGTCTTTCTCAAGTTCAATCAAGATATCAACGGTGAGTTTAGGCTGTTGATACTCTGGGACACTAGTGTCTGACATATTATAAATACCGATGCTCTCTCAACCAGTCCACCGTTTCTCGAACCCCAATAGATAACGGCACTTGCGGTTTAAAATGGAGCTCCCGATCTGCTTTTTCTGAAGAACAAATCCAAGAAGAGGCCGCAAGCTCTGGAAATTTTTTACTGGTTAACATGATCTCTTTCTTTGTGATGTAAACATAGGCATCTCCTGCCCAAGCCAAAAGCCGAACCAAAAGCGCGGGAACATAAATAAAATGAGGCGTTTTGGAAAAAGGCCTTGAAAGATGAGAAGCCAAACTTTCAAAAGAATAAAACTCTGGATTCGCCATAAAATAGGTTTGCCCTCTGGCCGCTTCCGCTTGAGAAGCCACATAAATACCCTCAACCAAATCTTTCACATAGACAATGGAGAAATACCGCTCATAGGGCGGGGGAACTAAAAAAATTCCTCGTTTGGCAAATTTAAAAAAGGTTAAAAAATTAGAATCCCGGGGGCCATAAACAATAGGCGGACGAATAATCGTCAAAGGTAAAGTGGGAAATTTTTCTTTGAGACGATGCTCTGCTTCAAGTTTGCTTTTTCCATAGTCGCTGACGGGATGACAGTCCGAATTTTCTGTTGGCTTTTGTGTCCCTTCCACAGGCCCTGCCGCCGCAACGGAGCTTACAAAAATAAAACGCTTTAAATGAGGAACAGTTTTTTGAGCTGCTTGTGCTAACAAAAGAGTTCCATCACAATTGACAGAGAAAAATTTTTCACGCGTAGAGCCTTTAATGGCCCCAGCCACATGATAAATGATATCAATATCTTTAACAGCGGCAGGAAGGGTCTCTGGTTGGGTGATGTCCCCATAAACGAGATCTATAGGTAAATTTTTAATCCACTGAAGATTGCTGGTTTTACGAATGAGACAGCGAACAGAAATTTTTTCTTTCAGAAGCTTTTCAACTAAAAAACTCCCAATAAAGCCATGCCCACCTGTAACTAAAGCCTTCATAAACTGCAAATTTCGCCTTTGTCAAAAGACGTTCTATTTCTTAGGCAAAATTTTGTACATGCCGGTGCCGCACTTCACACACTTCCCCTTCATCGCGGGACGGCCGTTTTTCATTTTAACTTGTTTGGCGTCTTTCATTTCGCTCTTTGCTTTACATTTTACACAATATCCTATTTCTGCCATAAAACCTCCTTTTTGTTTTAAAGGCTTATTAATGAATGGAAATAGTATAGTTTTTTGATTTTGCCATGTAAACAAAAAACTCTCACTCCCAGGTAAATACCTCAGTTGACGATGGGGATTAAGATGACTATAGTAAGAAAACCTTGACCAAAATTTTAGTCCAAACTTTAGAAAGAGAAATTACGGAGTTTGAAAAGCACCTCCAATATGAGCTCGACGTATCCACCCACACATTAAGGAATTATATGAGTGATATCCATCAGTTATGCTCTTTTCTCAAGACAACCCCAAAGATAAAAACATGGACAGATATTACACCTTTAACCCTAAGAAGCTATTTAGGAACTCTGTATCAAAAAAACACCAAAAGCTCTATTGCACGAAAACTTTCCACTCTGAAACACTTTTTTCAATACCTTTCTAAAGAAAAAAGCATTGAAAAAGATGTTTCAGAACTCATTTCCATGACCAAGCAAGAAAAGAAACTCCCCCAAATTTTAGACGTCGATGAAGTGTTTCATCTGTTAGAAACCCCGGATCCTTCTACGCCAGGCGGAAAGAGAGATCGTGCAATTTTAGAACTCTTATATGCGACAGGAATTAGAGTAAGTGAATTGGTGGGCACAAACAGCAGCGATTTTGAATGGCAAGCCCATCATCTGAAAGTCAGAGGTAAAGGTCGCAAAGAACGAATCGTCCCTTTTGGAGAAAAAGCAAAGAATGCTCTAAAAACCTATGAAGAATGTCGTCCCTTTTTTTATAAGAAAAAAGAGAATCCCAAAGCCTTCTTTTTAAATCAGAAAGCGGGAAGACTCACCCCTCGAAGCGTTGCACGCTTAATCGACAAATACATTCTTTTATGTGGTAGTACTAAAAAAATTAGTCCTCATACGTTGAGACATTCTTTTGCAACTCATCTTTTATCCGCGGGAGCTAATCTTCGGGATATTCAAGAGCTCCTCGGTCACGAAAGTTTGTCGACCACCCAAAAATATACTCAAGTAAGCATGGCTCAACTCATGGAGGTTTATGATAAATCACACCCAAGAGCATGAGATCCCTCGCTTCCCCACGCGTGGGACAGCAAAGGATGACATAAAAAGCACCACCGTCATTGGTGTTCGCCACAAAGACAAAATTGCTTTGGCGGCAGATGGGCAAGTAACACTGGGCCAAACCATCATGAAACACCATGCCAAAAAAGTAAGACGTATTTACAAAGAAAAAGTGGTGGTGGGTTTTGCAGGAGCCACGGCCGATGCTATTACCCTTTTTGAAAAGTTTGAAGGAAAACTCGAGCATTACCATGGCAATCTCACACGCTCAGCTGTGGAACTCGCCAAAGATTGGAGAACAGATAAAACATTGCGTCGTCTGGAAGCGCTCCTTATTGCCGCGGACGACAAAACCCTTTTAGTCATTTCTGGAAGTGGAGATGTCATTGAACCAGACGATGGTATTGCGGCGATTGGCTCTGGAGGCCCGTATGCCACAGCCGCCGCGAGAGCTCTCATTGACCACTCCAGTCTTAATGCCAAAGAAATTGCAGAAACAGCATTGAAAATTTCTGGGAATATTTGTATTTATACAAACCAGAATATTACCTGTGAGGAAGTTTAAATGTTCACACCCCAAGAAATTGTTCAAGAACTCGATAAATATATCGTCGGACAACACCAGGCCAAACGCGCGGTGGCCATTGCGCTTCGAAACCGTTGGCGGCGTCAACAAGTAGAATCAGAGCTCAAAGAAGAAATCACACCTAAAAACATTATTATGATGGG
>JACPST010000013.1:15545-19325 GCA_016193165.1 Deltaproteobacteria bacterium | reverse complement strand
TAGACGCAAGGGACTTAAAATCCCTCGGTTAAGTAATTGACCGTGCCAGTTCGATTCTGGCCCGTGGCAATACGTATTACAGGAAGGCTATAAGTCTACGTATAAAAACAAAAAAACGCGTATTGCTTATTTTACCTCCAAGCGTAGATGTTATAGAGCCCTTTTTGTCATCTCCCAAAAAGCAAGTACCCTTGCTGTTAGGATTCCCATTAGGTCTAGGTTATATTGCCTCCTATCTTTTAAAACATGGAAATTATGAAGTCAAAATCATTGATTCTTTAATTGATAACCTTTCTATTGAAGATCTGCTTCACATCATTCGTGACTTTGACCCTCACTATATAGGAATGACTATTTATACGGTTTTATCAAAGCCCGCGGTACAGCTGGCTCAAAAAATTAAAAAAGAATTTCCTGATAAATATATCATTGGAGGCGGCGCGCATGCTTCTGATGATTATCACAATCTTTTAACCCGTTATCCCTATTTCGATTTTATTGTCAAAGATGAAGGCGAAATTACACTATTTGAACTTCTTGAAACATTGAACACGGGTAAACTTTCATTAACAAGCATTAAAAATGTAAAGGGGATTGCTTATCGGGATCCGAATTCAAAAGAAATTATTTTAACAGAAAAAAGAAAGTTAGTTAAAAATCTAGATGAGCTTCCTCCACCCGCCAGACATCTGGTAAATTTCGAAAAATATATAAAACGAGATACCCTTCTGCCTTATTCTATTGAACTCATGAGCTCCAGAGGGTGCACGCATCGATGTGTTTTTTGCAGTTTTCAGTCTGTTTGGCGTTCCAGGAGCGGAGAGGAAATGATAAAAGAAATGAAAGACCTTATCAAAAGCTATCCCAAGGTAAAATCATTTTTATTTTATGATGATAATTTCTCAGTTCATAAACAAAGAGTTATTGATTTATGCAAAATTATCATCAGGGAAAAATTGCAAAATTATCAGTGGAGCGCTCTATGTCGAGCAGATCAAATGAATGAAGAAATGCTGATATGGATGAAAAAAGCAGGATGTACAAAAATTATGTATGGTTTAGAGTCGGGAGATGATTCTATTTTAAAGACGCTTAATAAACGACTCAATGCTTTGCAGGTAAAAAATTGCGTTGATTTAACCAATCGAGTTGGAATCAATTGTTTAACTTTTTTTATTATTGGGAATCCGGGAGAAACTTTTGAAACTGTAAACAACTCTTACAAATTTTCTAAACAATTAAAATGTGAATCAACGGTTTGGTCTATCATGCAGGTTTATCCAGGAACAGCCTTGGCCCAATGGCAGCCGTGTGAAGATTTTGTTTCTTATCTCTATAAACCTGAAATTAAAAATTCCAGTGATTTTATGAGTGCAAATTTACCCATATACAATAATCCCGCATTAGATAGGGAACAATTAAAAGCTTTACACAAAAAAATATTTCGAAAAGCCATGATTCATAAAGCTATCCATCATCCGTTTTTTACCTTTAAAAGAGTCTTTTTTATGCCGGGCCCCATTTTTCGCTTCTTTCTTCGCCTGATAAAACGAGAAAAAAAACATACATATACAAATGCCTTTAGCCACAGCACAAATTGATTGATCTAAATCACATTTAATTTTTTTTTTACGCTTCCGATAAGCTAAGTGTAGGAAATACTATGCCACAGCGTATTTTTAGGTATACCCTTATTGCCTTTTTAGCCTTTCTAGGAGGATTTTTTTATTCCCAAACACAAGAGTATTCTTTAAGGAAACCCGCCAGTTATGGCGTTTTGAATAACTATGTTCAACTCGAGGTCTATGAATCTCAAGAAGCAAGCTATTATACGGTCAGTTGGAAAATCAAAAATGAAGAGCCGGTTCATATTCAAGTGCCCGCTGAGCAAGCGGTCAAAGCGTTTTTACTCTATCAATTTGTTAAAAATGGAGAATTAGATTTTTATAGTAAGGAATCAGATCGAGCCATCAAAAGTTATCGCTTTTCAAATCCCATTCGTCGTCGCTAGCCTTTGTTTTAAAAAACTCAAGCGTTTCTAAAAGATTGCGATGGTGTTTTTCCCATACTTTTTCAAATAATGATAAATCTTCATAATACTGACCGAACGCCGCAAAGATGGCATTATTTAAAGGCAAGCGATCAAAATAAAGATAAGAGGAAGTTTTTAATTTAGGCTTTAGCTTTTGAAAATCTTCTTTAATTTTTAAAAACTCTGATTCGCGTTTTAAAATTTTTTCATCTGAAGATTGAGGTGCCGCGTAATAGGCCTCCAAGGCTTTTCTCCATCGAGAAATAAATTTTGCCACTCCTTCATTAAACGCAGTATCTCCTTTTCGATAAATGGTGCCATGGGTAAGTTCATGAATAATGACATTGGCCAATGTTTCATCGCGAAAGGCCAGCATCGTTGAAAAAATAGGATCATCAAACCATCCCAGCGTGCTGTAGGCGGAAACACCCCGAAGGTAAGTATCATATCCATCCTCTTCAAATTCTTTCTTTGTTTTCAACGCATACTCTTTATCAAAAAAACCCAAATACGCCACACGTCCCGCAAAAGGAAACCACCATGTAGTGGGATCCAATCGATCCTTTGGACAAACCACAAGATTGTACGCGACAAAATCTCGTTTAAGATCGACATACTTGGTGTAACTTTCGGATCCTCTTAATTTTAATCTTTCAATAGCATATTTTCGAACCTCCAGAACAAGTTCTAATTTTTTCTTTTGCGCGTCAGAAACCCTGCCTTTTTGAATGGCTTCTTCAATCTTTTGTCGTCGATTTAGAATCTGAAGCTGTCCCCGGGAAACATGCGCAAGATACGGGAGAGAACACCCTTCTAAAAAGAGAACTCCTCCTAAAAAAAAGATTGAAAATTTCAGAAGGATACTCCATTAAACAATCGAAACCAAAGATAAGAATAAAAGACAAAGGAGAAAAGAGATACTAGGAAAACTAAAATAATGAGTAAAAAAATAAACTCTCTCAAAATCACGATCTGCTGAGCTAAACAAAGAAATAGCGCTAAAAGAAGATTTGCGCCTGCGGAGAACTTTCCAACAAGAGCGGCAGACACAATCGCTTGTTTTCCATAAAGTTTTAGAGCCAAGACGCCCACGGGCGCTGAAAAATCTTTAAAGAAAATAAAAAGAACAAACCACAAAGGTAAAAAATCTTTTAAAAAATAGACATAAACGCTGATGATTAATAATTTATCCGCGGCAGGATCTAAAATCATTCCCAGCTTTGTAATTTGACCGTATCGTCTTGCAAGGTATCCATCTAAAAGATCTGAAGCCCCTGAAAAAATCAGCACAAAAACCGCCGTATAAAACCACTGATAAACCAACACATAAATCAAAAGGGGAATAAAACAAAAACGAACCAATGTAATGGCATTAGGCACTGTCACAAAAATGTAATCTCCAAAACTCCAGGATATATGTCCATCTTAAAGGCAGGCGCGCCCTCTTCACTTTTGGCGCTGCTCAGTTGCGCCATCAGCTCTTCCAAAGAGGAAGAAGTCTCAACCAGCAAGTGAAGCTCTCCCTTCTTTTGATAGGTTTCTACCACTCGCCTCAGATGTTCCGCCTGTTTTTCTAACATATCTCGAACCCATTCATAATCTTGAAATCGTTTTAAGTTCATTAAACGAATTATTTTGAGGGCATAGTCAAAAGCTAAAATTTTATTTTCAATTAAAGTCTGTCTGAGTTCTTTTAAAGAGAGGGTTACCTCTACAGGTAAATGATACTCTGTTTCAATGATTTCAGA
>JACPST010000013.1:0-15522 GCA_016193165.1 Deltaproteobacteria bacterium | reverse complement strand
GATTTCAGATTTTAAGGGCTTAAAATGATGAACAAAGTTTTTTGATCGCTTATAAATCTTATGCTCAATGGTTGAAGAAATCTCTTGGTATCGATCTTGAGAAACAAGTTGTTCTGTAGCCATGACCACCACCTTTCGAAAGGCAGATTGCAAAGCGTCAGATCTGGCCTGAGGCATATTATCTTCTTGAATAGGGGCAGTACCTATCACAGAGAATGTCACTAAAGATGTTCCCTTAGAAATAGCGTGCGCCAATTTGGCCTTCAGTGACTCCTCATCATCTCGCGTCCAAAGAGAAGGTGTAAAAAAAAGACTAAAAATAAAAAATATTAAAAAACGATTATTCAAATCTCACCACCTTATTGCCAAACAGTTTTTGAACATCTCTCACCAAGGCTTCTGAAGGAACGACCTTTATTTCCTCTCCCAATTTTAAAGTGGCATACATGGCATCCCCTTTCTCAGAAACTTTAAGACGCAAAAGCACAGGGCAGACTCCTCGATATTGTTGTAAAACTCCCTTTAAGCTCTGAAGCTGATCGGCTTGAATTACTTTAGAATCTAAATCGATATGCACAACTTTTGTTTTCTTTTTTTGCGCTAAAGCTAAATTTTCAATATCGGTCGCGATCATTCTGGCATGATCTTCTGAAATCTCAGCTGTTCCTGAAACCAATAAAGGCTCATCAGATTTCAAAAGCTCTTGCGCTCTACTATATAAATCAGAAAAAACAATCACATCCACGCTTCCGCTTAAATCCTCTAACGTCACAAAAGCCATTTTATCCCCCTTCCGGGTGAGGGTCTCCCGAATATTACTCACTGTCCCCCCCACGCGCGCCTCACTTTTGTGAGATGCCTGAGCCAATGTTTCTGTCGTATGTGTCGCGAACCTCTGAAGAGAATCAACATAATTTTGGAGAGGATGCCCAGAAATATAAAGCCCAACAGATTCTTTTTCAAAATAAAGTTTTCTTTTCTCAGTCCACCCGGGAACATCCGGCAATGCTACCATTTTAACCATCGAAGAAAACTGATGCGTTTCAAACATATTCACCTGTCCAACTTCACGATCAGACTGGACTGTTTGAGCTGCAGAAATCATGTGATCTAAAGACTCCATCAGTTGTGCCCGATGGGGATTTAAAGAATCAAATGCTCCCGCTTTAATTAAGCTTTCGACCACTTTACGATTTACTTTTCTTAAATCTACCAATTCAAAAAAATGAGCAAAGGACTGAAAGCATCCTGCTTTTTTTCTGGCCTCCACAATTGAATCAATAGCGACTTTTCCAACGTTCTTAATCGCGCCCAATCCAAACCTGATTTTTGAGTTAACGACAGAAAATTCATACTGACTTTCTTGAATAGCGGGAGATAAAAGCTCAATTTCCGCGTCTTTGGCATCTTGAATATAGCGAACCAGTTTATCGGTATCTTCCATCTCCATCGTGAGCATTTCTGCCATAAACAAAACTCGATGATATACTTTTAAATAGGCGGTTTGATAGGCCACATAGGCGTAGGCAGTCGCATGGGATTTATTGAATCCATATTCCGCAAACTTGGCCATCAAATCAAAAATCTGTTCTGCTTTTTCAGCGGCAACATTATTTTTCTTTGCTCCTTGCAAAAAGCGTTCTTTTTGCTGAGCCATTTCTTTGGGATTTTTCTTTCCCATCGCTTTTCTGAGAATATCTGCTTCCCCCAGAGTATAATTCGCCAAAACATTGGCAATTTTCATCACCTGTTCTTGATACAAAATAATTCCATAACTATCTTGAAGAATATCTTTTAACTGAGGCAGTGGATGATAGACCTCCACCCTTCCATGCCTGCGACCAATAAAATCATCCAGCATATTCATGGGACCCGGACGAAAAAGCGCGTTAGCCGCGATAATATCTTCAAACCGGGCTGGTTTTAAACGGATGAGCAAATCTCGCATCCCCGAAGATTCAAACTGGAAGATTCCAATCGTATCGCTCTTAGAAAAGAGTTCGTATACTTTTTTATCGGTGAAATAGATCTGCTCTAAAGAAAAATGCGGATTTTGAGTTTGACGAATTTTTTTAACCACATTGTCAATCAATGTCAGCGTTTTTAACCCCAAGAAATCAAACTTAATGAGCCCCATCTTTTCAACCATCTTCATGTCAAAGGACGTCACCACCTCATCATCTTTTCCTTTAAAAAGAGGCATATATTCAACAAGCGGACGATTTGAAATCACAATGCCCGCGGCATGAATTGACGCGTGACGATACAACCCTTCCAATGCCAAAGCTGTATTTAAAAGTTGTTTTATTTTCTCATCTGTCTCATACAGCTCTTTGAGTTTAGGCTCTTGATCCATTGCTTCATGGAGAGAAACATTTAAAATATTAGGAACTAGTTTTGCGATACGATCCACTTCTCCATACGAAAATCCATATACACGCCCCACATCTCGAATCGCGGCCTTCGCCTGCATTTTTCCAAAGGTAATGATTTGCGCCACGTTATCGCGTCCATACTTTTCCCGAACATATTGAATGACCTCATCCCTGCGATTCATACAAAAATCAATATCCATATCCGGCATGCTGACACGTTCAGGATTTAAAAATCGCTCAAAGATGAGATTGTGCGGAATGGGATCAATTTCAGTAATCTTTAAACAAAAGGCCACAAGCGACCCCGCGGCCGATCCCCGTCCCGGGCCTACCGGAATACCCCGGCTCCTGGAAAAGTTCACAAAATCTGAAACAATTAAAAAATAACCTGAAAAGCCCGTCTTAAAAATAATGGCCAATTCATGATTAAGTCTTTCTTCATATTTATTTTTTAACTCATCAAAATTACTGCCATTTTTATTAATTATATCCAGGTGTTTCTGAAGCCCATCTCGGGCTTTTCCTTCCAAATGGAGATCCAAATTTTTCCCATCGGACAACTCAAAACGGGGTAAATAGATTTTACTAAGTTCAAAATTTAAATCGCACCGCTCCGCAATTTCAACTGTACTTGCCACGGCCTGAGGGGCATAGGAAAATAAGCTTTCCAATTCTTGAGGGGATTTAAAATAAAACTCATCGGATCCAAACTTCATGCGATCTTCATCTTGAAGCGTTTTTCCCGTTTGGACGCATAAAAGCACTTCTTGAGAAAGCGCGTCCGTTCGTTCCAAATAATGACAATCATTCGTCGCCGCTATAGGGATATGAAACCGTGCTCCATAGCGAAGAAGCGCTTCATTGACTTTTGCCTGAGGAGCAATTTTATTTTCTTGGATTTCCAAATAAAAACGATCGCCAAATAGTTCCTTGTACCATTGAATGAGATCTATCGCTTTTTGTTCTTGGCCATTTAAAATCGCATTGGAAATTTCACTACTCAAACACCCCGAAAGAATAATCAGGCCTTCATGATGACGCGCTAAAATTTCTTTATCAATGCGCGGCTTATAATAAAACCCCTCAAAGTTTGCCAGCGTAATAAGCTCACATAAATTTTTATACCCCGCCTGATCCATGCAAAGAACAGTCAAATGATGAAAAGGATCTTCAAGGCCATGACTCATCCCTTTGGGCAATTGCCGAGATAACCGAGAGCCCGGAGCCATATACACTTCACATCCAATAATGGGCTTAATCTGTGCTTTTTTGGCTTCGATATAAAATTCCATCGCGCCAAAAAGGTTTCCGTGATCCGTGACTCCAATTGCGGGCATTTCAAATTCCTTGGCTTTTTGCATCAATCTGGGAATTTTAATGGCGCCATCTAAAAGACTATATTGGGTATGGAGATGAAGATGAACAAACGTTTTAACCATTGGCGAAGGTATTCATCGCCGAACCCGCTTTAAACCACTCGATGTGCTCTGGGGTTAAAGAATGCCGAAGTTGAATAGACTCTCGTGTTTTGTCATCTGAATGAAAAATTTCACACTCCACAATGGAGCCCGGCGCTAAACTTTTTAAATTTAATAAAGAAATAAAATCACGAACTCGGATTTTATCATAATCATCTTTATTCACAAAAGTCAGAGGCAAGACTCCTTGTTTTTTTAAATTGGTCTCATGAATCCGGGCAAAGCTTCGAACAATCACAGCCTTACATCCCAAATACCTGGGAGACATGGCCGCATGCTCCCTGCTCGATCCTTCGCCATAATTTTCATCACCCATGACGACCCACCCCATGCCATGTGAATGATATTCTCGGGCAATTCCAGAAAGCGGCTGATTTTTTTCCGTATTATTAATGTTATATCCAGTTCCGGGCTGATCACTAAAGGCATTCATGGCTCCGCTAAAGATATTGTCCGAAATTTTATCCAAATGCCCACGATACCGAAGCCAGGGACCAGCCGGTGAAATATGATCGGTTGTACATTTGCCTTTAGCTTTTAATAAAACAGGCAGCTCAATAAAATCCTTTCCATCCCACCTTGAGAAGGGTTGTAAAAGCTGAAGCCTCTCACTTTTAGGATGAACCACAATTTCAATGGGTTCTTCTTCGGAAGGCGGAGAAAAATAATTCACAGCTTTTTGTGAAAAACCTTTGGGTGGCACTTCTGCCGCTACCGCAGGCACAGAAAACTTTACATCTTGTCCTTTTTCATTTTTTAAAGAATCTTTGAGAGGATTAAACAAAAGACTTCCGGAAAAACTCATGGCCATCACAAGCTCGGGACTTCCAATAAACGCCATCGTTTCAGGATTTCCATCGTTACGCCGAGGAAAGTTCCTATTAAAAGAAGTTAAAATGGAATTGGCCTCTCCTTTTTGAATATCATCCCGCTTCCACTGCCCAATACAAGGGCCACACGCATTGGCCAAAACGATAGCTCCGACAGATTCTAAAAGTTCCACAAAACCATCGCGTTTAATGGTTTCATAAATCATTTCACTTCCAGGACTAATCATAAGCTTTGTTTTAATCTTTAGTCCCAGCTTTTGGGCTTGTTTGGCCACATCGACCACGCGAGATAAATCTTCATAAGAAGAATTTGTGCAGCTTCCAATGAGACACGCATGAAGTCTTTCGGGATATTTATTTTTCTTTGCGTCTTGAGCCAATTGAGAGATGGAATGCGCCACATCTGGAGAATGAGGGCCAACCACATAAGGCTCTAATTTTGATAAATCAATTTCAATGACTTTCGAAAAATAGTTGCGAGGATTTTTCTCAATCTCAGGATCTTGTTTTAGAAGTTCTTCTTGATAGCGATGCGCTAACTGTCCAATTTTAGATCGATTTGTTACCTTTAAATATTTTTCAGAATGACTATCGTAGGGGAAAATAGAGGTTGTCGCTCCAAGCTCCGCACCCATGTTAGTAATCGTTGCTTTTCCCGTAGCTGAAATAGAAGTAGTCCCTTCCCCAAAATATTCTACAATGCAATTGGTTCCACCCTTGGTCGTTAGAAGTTCACAGACCTTTAAAATAATATCTTTAGGTGCAGTCCAGCCACCCAAACTCCCTTTCAAATGTACCCCAATAAGCCTTGGATTGGCCACTTCAAAATAAGATCCAGACATCACTTCTGCCGCATCCGCACCCCCTACTCCAATGGCAATCATGGACAACCCACCTCCATTGGGAGTATGAGAATCCGTCCCAATGACAAAGCCTCCTGGATACGCATATTGTTCTAAAAAAACTTGGTGAATGATCCCTGAGCCTGGCCCCCAAAATCCCATGCCATATTTGGCAGCCGAAGATTTTAAAAAGTCATAGACTTCGCGATTGGTATCAATGGCCGTTTTTAAATCCTGCGAAGCCCCCACATGTGCCTGAATCAAATGATCGCAGTGAATCGTTGAAGGAACTGCAGCTTTCTTTCTCCCAGACTGCATAAACTGAAGAATAGCCATCTGAGCTGTGGCATCTTGCATGCAGACGCGATCAGGCAAAAGCCTAAGTGGGGTACCCACTTCTAAAGATTGCTTTTTCGGATCTTTCAAATGCCCATAAACAATTTTTTCAGAAAGCGTCAGCGGGCGATTGAGTCGCTTTCGAATGATTTCTAAGTTTTTATGCAGGGCTTCGTATGTCTTTTGAACCCGCTCAGGCGTGGTAGAAACGCTATCTTCCTGCTTTTGTGTCATCTTTTTTCTCTTCTTTTTTGATAGCATTTTTTAAAAGCAGGAACAAGAGGATTTAGAACAAAATACTTCAATAGGAATTAAGTTTTTCAACACTATCTTTGGATTTTAAAATTTCTGGATTGCGTGGATCCAGTGTGAGAGCTTTGTTATAGGCTTCAAGGGCTTTGGAATATTCTTTTTTTAGATAATAAATATTTCCCAAATCATACCAAAAATGCCCTTTTTTAAACGTGGGGTTCATTTTTAAGGCTTTTTGAACTTCTGTCAATGCTTCATCATGTTTTTGATGCTTAGCCAACTCATGAATGAATTCATCCCACGCTTTCCATGCGATAGGATTTTTTACTTTCCATCCCAATTGTTCTCCAATTTCAACTCCAATAAAATTGTCATTAATATTTTTTTGCCCCTGTCCTGGCGCCATGATTTCAAGTTTTGGCCCAACGGTATGCCACGCTCCATATTGATGCAAAAGCTCATGGGCAAAAGTGCAGGCCCTTGTCAAATAATCTTCTTTAAAAAAAGGAGGTTGTTTTAGAGAAATAATACTCACCAAAGGTAAAAAAGTGGTGTGGGAGATAAAAACAGCAGGAACGTGTACAAAAACAGCTACAGAAGATGCATTCAGTTTCTTTTGATAGGCTTCTATCAAGCTTTTGTGGTCTTTATATCCTAACTTTTGAATCACTTCTTCAAACCAACCACTTTGATTATCGGGATAATAATCTTTCTTGATAGAAAATTTAGAAATTTCCACATGAAAATGACGTGTTTTAAAAGTCAGATCTATGGTATCGATTTTGGCTTGGTCCTCTAACCAGCCTAAAGCTATATTTGTTTTTTTCTGCCATAAGGCTTTTTGTTTTGCATCCCAGGTATGAGCAGGAGTATCGACATAAATATTTAACGCTCCGACCTGCCCGGACAATCCCTTCCAAAGCGTTGGAAGAGATCTATCTGTATACGTTAATTTTTGCTCCGCGTGGCAAAAAGTTAAAAACGAAAAAAGGCCTATAAGAAGAATCGTACTCCGTACATTCATAGAAAAATTATCTAAGGAGTGAGAACTACTTTTTTTTCTTGTCGGTTTTTCTACAATAGGGGAAGTCCTCAGGCTTAGGATAAAAACCTTCATCCAGCTCCATATTTATATACCCAAGTTTTTCTCCAAGAACCCACGCACGCGACTCCTCATAGGGGCTACTACAGTCTACACTCTCATGGGCAAGCGCATTAAAAATATCAAACTCCTCTTCTTTAGAAAACACTGAATGCCCTATGATCTTAATCTCTCCTCCCACATTTTGAATAACATATTCCTCAAGCGTAACCTTCTTATTCGTGTGCTTTTTAAGATTGTTATCCGCAAACTTTTTCCTAAAGTTCGCGACAACGGGAACACGCTTCCCCATCTTCTCTTCTATCAAAACAAAGATCTTAATTTTGGTAACAATAAAGTGCTCTACTTCATTCGATGTTACTGGTGTCTTAAACAAAATCATCAATTTTTCCTTAAATTGCTCAATGTTTAAAAGCTTTCCTTGTTCATTAAAGGTTATTGGATTGTCCTGTTTGTCCTGTGTAACTCTAAACTGATAGAGATCTGGAGAAGATAGCTCATAAGGAAAAGGATATCTTTTAAGAAAAGGATATATTTTAAGACTCTTTTTTTTCATACAGGATCATTATCCCCCTAGTCTCCCATGAGTCTCTTTAATGCTTTCTCACTATACTCTCGCACCTGGGAATCAGAATCTTTAAGTTTTTTTTTAAGCGCCTGACGAGCTTCTTTTATCATATCCAGAGTCATCGGTTCTCTTCCTATGGCCCAAAGAGCAATGGCTGCTTTTAATCTTGTTTTAGGATCCTTATCTTCTAAAGCGTGTATCATTTTTGGGATAAGCTTCCGATTCTCTTCAGCCAATTTCCATATTGTATAGAATAATTCTTTCTTATCGAGCACATCTTTTGGCCGAGTACTTGTATCATCACGTTTTTCATATATTTTCTCAGCTAAAGAAAAAATTTTTCGAATCACTTCCTTTTGGGCTAATGATTTTTGAGGATCATAAATCTCAAATTTTTCATCCAACTTCGTTAAAAAAACAAAACTTAAATTTTCTTCAGCTTTGATATCAAAAATTTCTTCTTTTCTCTTTTGCTCTAATTCCTTGAGTTGATTTTCTAACTTTTCTTTTTCCTTTTGATAGTCTAGTTCTAGAATTTCTAATTTACTCCTTTTTTCTTCTAGGCGTGAGAGTTCCTTCTTTCTCTGCTCAATTTGATCTGAAAGGCTGGGGGTAAGGGTAGCCTCCCACGGCGTTTGAGTTTGAAGATCTAAAGTTACTTTGACCCAAGTATAGTCAGGATTCTCATAACGATATTCAATGAGCAGTCGCTGTTGTAAAGGATAATGGACGCCTTTTGTTGAAGTCCGCTGTGTAACTATTTCCCCTTTCCCTTCTGCTTCAGAGGCCTTTTCAACTGGAACTCCTAGGGACAAAAGAGCCGTTTTTATTTCAGAAGCAGCATTTTTAAAATTAAGTTTATACAGATGAGACTCGCTAGACTGTGTTGCTTCTTTCTTAGGGGCGGCAACAGAACAGGATACCACACACAATGTCACCCATAGATATTTAGTCATTATTTTGCCTCAAGAACAGGTTCCTCAACCCTTCCCATAAATAAAATATTCCCTGTCTTTTTTTGGTGAATAAATATTTTTTAAGCACATTCTGTAAAGGGTATTGTGAAGCAAGTACTCATCAAAAAGCAAATAGTTTTAATGTTTTTCTCTAGCCCTACTATTTCGGCTGTTTGAGGCGTTCAGAATATATTGACTATGTTCAATACTATGCTGGAACTATTTCTGGAATTAAGTCTTGACACCACTAATTTCTAAAGGTAAACTTTAGAAATGTCTGATATAAAAAGAACTGCTGTAAATTCAATAGCTTATCTCATGAAAAAATTCCCTGTAGTGGCTATTTTAGGCACTCGCCAGGTAGGCAAAACAACCTTACTTCATCAGATTTTACCATCAGCTCCATTTTTTGATTTAGAAAGTGAAACAGACTATGACCGTATAAAGTCAGATCCTGAGTTTTTTTTATCCCAATATGAAGAGACGATTGTTTTAGATGAAGCACAACTCTGCCCTGAGCTTTTTCCATCTCTTCGGGTTGCGGTAGATAAACGTCGAAAACACAATGGGCAATATCTACTGAGTGGTTCAAGTTCCCCTGTATTACTTAAAAATTTAAGTGAAAGTTTAGCAGGTCGCATCGCCCTTTTTGAACTCTCTCCTTTGCACCTTCAGGAATGTTGGGCAAGCCCTTCAACTTTTTATAACTGGTTGGTGGAAGGCAAAGCGAAAGAGGTGGGTGATCTCAAAGGTACATGGACATGGGATCAACTCCTTCAATCCTGTTTTTATGGAGGATTTCCTGATCCTTTTTTACAACGAAATGATCCTCGTTATTTTAGTCTGTGGATGAATAATTATTTTAAAACTTATATTGATGGAGATATTAGGAAATTATTCCCAGGGCTCAATATTGAGGCTTACAGAAGATTTATAAAAATGCTGGGAAGTAGCAGTGACCATATTTTTAAAGCTTCAAATTTTTCAAAATCTCTGGATGTTTCAGAACCAACTATAAAATCTTATCTGGATATTGCAGAGGGAACTTTTTTATGGCGCAGCATTCCAAGTTTTCAAAAAAATCCAAGAAAACGACTTGTGAAAATGCCTAAGGGACATATTCGCGATACTGGCATGATCAATTATCTATTAAACATTACGAATTGTGAGAATTTGAAGGAACATTCCTTCTTTGGAACCATTTGGGAAATTTTTGTTACTGAACAAATCATTCGAGGTCTTCAGGCAAAACTAATTGATTTTCGCTATTTTTATTATCGAACTCACAATCAAGCAGAAATTGATTTGGTGCTTGAAGGAGCCTTTGGTATTATTCCCATAAAAATTAAATTGGGAGTTCGGATTGATCCAAGAAAGCTTGTTACTTTGGAACAATTTATCAAAGAATATCGATGTCCTTTCGGACTCATCATCAGCAATACAGAAAAACCTCAACTTCTCTCTCCTCACATTATCCACGCTCCAGCTGGCTGTTTGTAATTTGAGAAAGCGCATTATTTTGCATAGGGCTTTAAGTTTAATTTAACCCAATAGGGGTGTCCATGAGAAAAACATCAGCGTACTATATATTTTCAAGTGATTCAATTTACTTATGATCTAGCTAAAATAGCCTGGGCAGCCAAGTACCCAGGAGCGCCCAATACTCCCCCGCCGGGATGAGCCCCAGATCCACAACCATAGAGGCCATCAAGTGGGGTTTGATATCTGCTCCATCCTGAAACGGGACGCATAAAAAGCATTTGATCGAGTGTCATTTCTCCATGAAAAATATTGCCACCCGTTAACCCATAGTCTTGCTCTAAATCCCATGGACTTAAGGCATGAATTCCCTCAATTTGATCCCGAATGTGAGGTGCGTATTCTTCTAGTAAACTTAAACAGCGTTCTATAAACCTTGGTTTTTCAATGTCCCATGTTGACTCTTTTAAATCATAAGGCGCATATTGAATAAACATCCCCATAATGTGTTTTCCCTCTGGCGCAATCGTTCGATCGACAGAGGTGGGAAGGGTACATTCGAGCATGGGGCTTTGAGATGGTTTTCCATATTTCGCATCATCCCAGGCCTGTTCTAAATAGTCCATGGAGGGAGTGAGATGAATGGTCCCACGATGCTGGGGACCCAATTGTCGTCCAGGAATGGCTTTCCAGTTCGGCAAACCATCTAAAATTAAATTTAGTTTAAACGTTGCTCCACGACATTTGAATTTTTCAATTTCAAAAATAAACTCTGAAGACAAATGGGCAGGATCCACCATTTTTAAAAACGTTCTTTTCGGATCCGCGTTGGACGCAATCACTTTGGCATAAAATTCTCTTCCATCTTTTAACGCCACACCATACGCCCGACCCTCTTTGACTAAAATTTCTAAAACGTCTGCCTGTGTCATGACCTCCACACCAAAACGTTTCGCAGATTTTAAAAGGGCTTGTGACACAGCCCCCATGCCCCCTTCGACATACGCCCAAGATCCCCTCACCCCTTCCGTTTCACCCATAACATGGTGAAATAAAACATAGGCTGTCCCGGGGTAATAAGGTCCAGCGTAGGCCCCAATGACCCCATCTGTTGCAAGAGTTGCTTTTAATTTTTCACTTTCAAAATAGAGGTCTAGAAAATCTTTTACACTCATGGAAAAGAGTCGCATCAGCTTTGCTAACGTCTTGGGAGCCTTTCTGAGAGACAACCCCATCTTTGCCATTTCAATCAGTTCTCGAATTTTTCGGGTTTGAGAATTAAGCGGAGACTTCATCATCAAGGGCTCAACAAAACGTGCCACTTCTTCCAAATCTTTTCCATATCGCTGCCAATTCTCGGCATCTTTTTTAGAAAGTTTTCTGATTTCATCCAATGTTTTTTGAGGATCTCGCCAAAAATAAAAATGGTCCTGGTCCGGAAAAAGTGATACCGAGGAAGGATCACGCACAAGAAGTTTAAACCCAAATTTTTTAAGCTCTAAATCATGGATAATTTCAGGACGCAAAAGAGAACACACATAGGAAGTGGTTGAAATTTTAAAGCCCGGAATCACTTCTTCTGTCACACACGCTCCTCCCACAACTGAACGACGTTCCAAGACCAAAACACGCTTTCCGGCTTTGGACAAATAGGCAGCCGTCACAAGCCCATTGTGCCCGGCCCCGATCACAATCACATCATAATGAGAAGGTGAATACATATCTGGAAAGTACTCTTACTATAAAAAGGATTCAACACTTTTCATCTTCTTAAAAAGGTAAAGTTTTTTTATTATTCTGACGATAAAATAAGTGTGAACAGCATCTTAAAAAAAATTCTTCACATTTCTTTTTATTTACTTCTGACCTTTGCCTATGCGGAAGGAAAAGAGTCTCGGCAAGAAGTCTTAGCAAACTGTGCGGAATTCAAACAATGCCTCACTCAACTTTTCTCGGAAATTACTAGCCTTGGACACACCATCGCCCAAGCTCTTCAGCATCCAGACTTTTTAAAACTTTATCCTGAAATCACTCTAGGATCCCAGCAATATATAAATGAGCTTATTTCTCTAGATCAGCTGATTGAGCAGTGCCAGGAAATTTTAGCTGCCTCTAAATTTAGACATGATGAAAAAACTATTCAACTCTTAGAACGTATCTTAGCCGAGGGATATACTCCCTCACCTTTTAATTTTTATGACAGAGGAACTCCAGAAACATATCTGGCTGCCATTGCTCAAGCGGAGATTGGCAAAAAACATCTTCAAGAGCTTCTTAAAAAAATGAAAGATGGGAAAATGGGAGGAATATTTTGGCCTGGAGATGATATAGAAGCAATGGGGGGAAACCCCACCGTGGGATACATTATTCGAGAGAGCATGCGACAAGAAAATACTCCCACAGGGGCAATTTATCATAGATTAGATCGTAATATTTATTTTCCCAATGCCCTCCGCTTGGGAGAAGGAACCTCCCTGCTCTTTCATGAAATTGTCCATGCCACAGATGATATCGGGAGAGAAGATGAAGAAAGAGTAAAAGACAAGGCCTTAGAGCATGAATCGCTCTTAACCGAAATTGCCTCTCACATCAAAGACCCCCAAAAAAGAGAAGAATTTTTAAAAGATTATTATCTTTGGTCTCGTAATACTAAAACCCTTCTCCTTCCAAAATCACTTAGAGAAAAAACACTCGATTCTCCCCCACACCTCCCTGAGGAACTTCAAACTAAATTTTTAAACCAATTAAAAGAATATTCTACACCGTCTCAAAAAGAAGTTTTTTTAAAAACCCATGAAAAACTTAAGATCCTCATCCAACAGCAGACTTTTGTTCAAGAAGCCAGGGCTTATACCGCGCAAAAAACATTTGAACAAGAACTCTCAGAGCAAACAGCAGCTTTAAAAAAAGAGTCCCCTTTTTCAGCTCAGTATGGCCCTTATTTGAAAGAATCCAGACACAGATTGATCACTCAAAAACCAGATCTTTTTTTTATGCTCGTTAATCACTATCACATTGATATTCAAAGCCTGCTGGGACTCTATACTATTGAAGAACTCACCCAATATTCCAGTTTACATTCCAAATCCAAAAGCTCTGATCCTGTGACTCGCCTTCGCGCTCTTTCTGAGCTTCGGCGCATTCCTTTAAGGACAAAACTCCCTTAACCAAAAATTTAATATTCTTCTTTAAATTTAAACAGCTTCATGATAGAGAGATTCATTCTCCCCTTATAGATTATGCGAAGTATTTTAAGCTTTTTATTTCTATCTTTGTTCATCCTCCCTCTCCATGCTTCTGAAATACCTTTAGATCCTTGTGAAAGCTTCTTATCAAAACCTTCTGGTGGAATATTTTCAAACGAGGTGCTTTACCAAAATGTAAGAGATTATTGCAGACTCAATCTAAAAGACCTCTTATCAGCAGCATGGAAAGATCGAAGAAGGGTAAAGGTTGTCTCTATTGATGAGGCTCTGAGAATCCTAAATAGCGTTCTAACACCTCAAAGAGACACAGCCACTGAGGCACAAGATGGAAAGATCATGATGCTTCAGCAAATTATTTTGAAATTACAAACTGGCATCCCCGAAGTTGAATCCCTCCCTCAAGATTTAGAGTCCCTTTATCCTCCTTTAGAGTCCCTTTATCCTTGGGTTCCATCCTATCTTAGCCATCTCAAAGACATGATTCGTTGGGTGGATGCCTACCTTGCCTCTTTTCATTTTAGAACTCTCCCCGGCCTTGAAAAAGATTTTTATCTGGCTCAAATTCAATTTGGATCCGCCGAATACCAAATCTTCGCCTTATCAAAACTGATTGAATACTATCGTGTCAACCACGCCCTCTTCACTCGAGATATGCTCAGAAAAGTCATTTCTCACCCGAATCCTCTTTTTCGCCACCACGCTGTTACTCTATTCAAAAAAGAAGGTGTTTTTCCATCTCAAGTTGCCTCTTCTATCGATGAAACACTTCAAAAAAGTTTTGGTTTTTCAGCAGAAGAACAAGAATTTAGGGAACTCATTGAAGTCCTCGTGAATCTTCTTTCGGATACGCATGCTCTAAAATTAGCAGAATGGATGAATACTCCCCGCCCTCTTGCCCGTCCTCTTGAAAGAAGGGGAGCTATTCGAACATTAGGAGAGCTGGGGTCTATTTATGCTCTGGAAGCTTTGATCCATGGCTATTCCACCGCCGGAGGAGAAGATCTTTCCCTTTTAAACCTCTTTGTCGCAGAAATTGCGCATTGCGTACAAACACACCCCGAAAGAAAAGACACCGCTTCCCATGTATTCTTAGCGATGGCTCAAACCGGTGATATAAACTATCAAAGGTCAGGCATTTTTGGTTTGGGAGAATTATTACAGAAATCTCAAGGCCCTCATCCCAAAGAAATTCAATTTCTCAGAGAACGTTTGAAAAAAACAACAGAGGAAGAAGTTCAAACAGAAATTATTCTAGCTTTAACGAAATTAGGATTTGACTATTACATTGCAAATGAAATACGCCCCTATTTAAGCCGCCATTCTAATGCAGGAGTGGCTGCAGCGCTCTATTTGGCACAAGTCACCGATCAAAAAGCTATTCAAACTTTGGTCATGGCCTTAACCTTTCCTGAAAATAGCCAACGATTTAAAATTTCCCTAGCCCTGCGGATTGAAGGACTTGAGTTTCTGGCTAAGAAAAATCATCCAGAAGCCCACACTCAACTTCTGGCACTGTGGGATAGAAGCTCTCGCTCTCAAAGAAGAAGAATAATGGTGACACTCTTCAGCCATTGTAAAAATACAGAAATTCTAAGCCAACTCGCTCAAAAATTATTTCTCAAAAATAATTAAAGAACTAGATTTTCCGGGCTCAACCGACTGAAAGTTCTTGACATCACATCCCTTCTTTATATAGTTCTTTGTTGCCATGCCAAAAAATTTTCATGAGAAGGCAGCCATTGTGGGAGTAGGATATACGCCGCTGAGGCCGCTCACACCGGATGTCTCGTATAAAGAAATGATTTATGAGGCAGCGGTTAAAAGTTATACCGATGCCAATTTAGCTTCCCATAAAGATATCAATGGTTTTATCACCTGCGCGGAAGATCTGATCGAAGGCACTTCCATTTTTGATGAATATACCCCGGATCAATTGGGCGCTGTTCAAAAACCCATGCATACGATTACAGGCGATACTCTCCATGGACTCGCAACGGCTGTTATGAACATTCAAACAGGCATCATGGACATTGTCGTTGTTGAATCTCACTCCAAGGCATCAAATATTAAAACTCTTTCTCATATTATTAATTACGCC
>JACPST010000003.1 GCA_016193165.1 Deltaproteobacteria bacterium | reverse complement strand
AAAGCTTTGAAGTTTGACGGGGTGGTTATTGGCGGTGGTCTTTCAGGAGTGATGGCGGCTTTACGAGCATCCTCTCAGGGGAAAAAAGTAGCTGTGGTGCGAAAAGGATGGGGGGCGTCCGCGCTTTCTTCCGGGATATTTGAAATTGCCCCAACCCAGGGAGAACAGTATGAATTTTCTTCTGCTTTGTCCTCTCTCAAACAAGAAAATCCGCATCATCCCTATCATCAGCTGGATCTGGAAGTTTTACCGACTACTTTTGAACTTTTTAAAAAATACTTTCCTTTAAAAATTCAAGGCTCTTATACGGAGAATCATTTGTTTTTATCGGACATGGGGTTTTGGCGGCGAGCTGCTTTTGCGATGGAGCCTCAATTTTTGGATTTTAGAACGATTGGACGAAAAAAAGTGTTAACGGTGGATATGGATTTTCCTTGGTTTCAAGAAGCCCATCTTTTACCCCAGATGTTGGCTAAAAAATTAGACCATCCGGATGAAGTTCGAAAATTAGCCCAACAGATAAAGTCTAAGTTTCAGCTGCATCAATATGATATTTTGCTTTTGCCGCCTATCTTAGGCTTGGACTTTTTTTCAGATATGAAACGAGAGCTGGAGCATCTTTTGGGTCTTCCCGTGTATGAGGCGGCGGCAACATCTCCTTCTGTTCCAGGGCTCAGGTTTCAAAAAGCTTTGGATGCGTCATTACACAAGGCGTCTATTCCACTTATTCAAGGGAAGGTGAAAAGTTTTGATCATCATAAGAAAAAAATAAGTACCCTTTGTGTTTCCGATGAATTATCTGCCGAATTTAATGAGACAACATTAGAAGCGGATACGTTTATTTTAGCGACAGGGAAGTTTTTTTCCGGAGGCATTCGTAAAGACTCACTTTTTTCTGAGACTGTTTTTCATCTTCCTTTATTTTTTGAAAATGAAAGAATCAATAGCTGGGATACCCAAAAACTTTTGAAAAATAAATTTTTTAAATCTCAGCCTCTCTTTCAATGCGGGATTAAAACAGATAAAATGCTTGTTCCTTTAGATGAATTTGGAGAGCCTTGTTATGAAAATGTCCGTGCGTGTGGAACGGTTCTGCAAGGGTTTGATCCCAATCAAGATGGAACACACTTTGGAGTACAGCTCCTCTCAGGATATAAGGCCGGCGGCATATGAAAATATTGAAGTTTTGCTATGCAAAAATAAATTTGGCTGTCGCGCTGATCATTCATTTTTCTTTTAAGAAGTGGTTTCAAAGGCGAGGGCTCTCCCATTTTTTATCTTTTTATAAAGAAGATCGTGTTTTTCCTCTTTTGTCTGAAGAGCGCGCGAAGTTTTCTTCTTATTCCAATTGTATTTTTTGCGGACTTTGTGTGTCTCAGTGCGAACTTACAGACTCTCATTTTTATGAAAAGTTTTTAACGCCGGCCAATATTGCTTTTTCCTATACAAAATCGTTGCCGGAAGTTTCTTCCAATGTTGATTTTTTGGCTCATTGTTCTTCCTGTAGGTCTTGTGAAAAAGTGTGTCCGACGTCTGTTCCTTTAAACACCATCATTCAATTTGTGAAAACCCATGTCACCTCTTCATGATTTAAAAACATTGTTTCCTGGTAAAGTCTCGTTTGAAGAAAAAGATCTGCTTTTTCACGCGGGGGATTTGTGGCCTAGAAAACTTATCATTCAAAGACTTGGTCAAAAATTAATTCTTCCAAAAGCTATTGTGAGACCTGAGAGCGTTGAAGATATTCAAGCACTTCTTACATGGGCCCACCAAAAAAAGGTAGGGGTGATTCCTTATGGAGGAGGCAGTGGCGTATGTGGAGGAACACAGGTTTTAGGAGAAAGTGTTTCTTTAGATTTGCGCAAGATGAATCACATACGGGAGTTAAATGACGACTCTTCTTATGTGACCGCGGAGGCAGGAATTTTAGGCCCTGATTTAGAAAATGCCTTGAATCAAAAAGGATTTACATTGAATCATTTTCCTGCTTCGTTTCATATTTCAACGTTAGGAGGTTGGATTTCAACCCGAGCTTCTGGGCAGCTTTCAACCGGTTTTGGTTCCATTGAAGATCTCCTTTTAGCCCTGAAAGTGGTTTTGCCCAATGGTCATGTATTAGAAACAAAACTCACTCCCCGTTCTTCAACAGGACCGTCTTTAAATCACTTATTTTTAGGAAGCGAAGGCACTTTAGGGGTGATTGTCGAGGCCAGCCTCAAGATGTATCGATTACCTCCAGAAAGAGAGTTTCTCTCTTTTTCGTTTCAAACAATATCGGAAGCGCTTTTAGCGATTCGAACATTAGTTCAGAAGAATATTTTTCCCGCGGTGATCCGTTTATATGATGAAGTGGATACGCAAATGGCATTAAGTGAAATTGGACTTAAAGCCTCCGGAAATCTTTTGGTGCTACTGTTTCAGGGAGAACAAGAAATTGTTGAAGCTCAAAAGAACATTGCCCAAAAGATATTTTCACACAAGGGAAAAGCTCTAGGCGAAAAACCTGCCCAACATTGGTGGGAGCACAGATTTGATCTCAATGAAAAAAAGGTGACTCAGATTTTGTCTCAAGAGGGGATGATTTTAGATACACTGGAAGTTGCTACAACTTGGAATCATCTAGAGACGCTCTACGCGGAAATGAAAAAAATGATTGAATCTGAGATTATCGTTCTAGCTCATTTTTCTCATTTTTATCTGACAGGAGGCTCTATTTATTTTACGTTTGTGGGAAGCACGGAAGAACAAGAGGCGCTTACAAAATATGATACGGTATGGGATAAAGCTATGGAGGCCTGTCTTAAAGTCGGAGGAACCATTAGTCATCATCATGGAATTGGGCTTTTGCGAAAAAAATGGATTCAAAGAGAGCTTCAAGAAGGGTGGGCGATCCTCTCTCAACTCAAAAAAGGAATAGATCCCTATAACATTTTAAATCCGAAAAAACTTTTATGAAAACACTGGTCCTCATTAATCCTGCCGCAGGGGGTGGAAAAGCCAAAGAACGTTGGCCAGAAATTTCTAAAAAATGTGGTTTTTTAAAAAACAGCGAAGTCCTTTATACCCAAAGAGCAGGGGAAGCGACTCAGATTGTTCGGGAATTCTTGAAAAAAGGTTTTGATCGTATTTTGGTTGTAGGCGGAGATGGAACGCTCACGGAAGCTGCGAATGGCTTTTTTGAAAATGAAACGCCTTTAAATCCAAAAGCCTATTTGGGGACGATTCCCTTGGGAAGCGGATCAGATTTTTTAAAGACGCTGGGAATATTTAGTGTTGAAGAAGGAATTCAAGGGTTAGAAAAAAATCGCGTGCTTTTGTGTGATGTGGGACAGGTGACGTATCTGAATAAAAAAGGCAAATCAGAGAGTCGTCTTTTTTTAAATATCTCAAGTTTTGGATGTGCCGGAGAAATTGTCGATCGGGTGAATCAATCCTCTAAAGCTTTAGGGGCAACTGCCACTTATTTGGGTTCAACGCTTCTTACTTTTTTTACTTACCAAAATCCAAAGGTTTCCCTAGAGTTAGATGGGAAAGAAAAAAGAAGTGTCGTGATCAATAATCTTTTTGTCTGCAATGGAAAGTATAGTGGCAGTGGGATGTTGTGGGGACCCCATGCCTCTTTAACCGATGGCCTCTTTGATCTCACCCTTGTGAAAGAAATTCCTAAACTTCAAGGCCTCCTAAATATGAGAAAGATCTATCAGGGCAAGGTGTTAGAGATGGAAGGGGTAGAACATTTTCAGTGTCAGACCTTATCTGCGGCTTCTTCTGAAAAAGTTTCATTGGAAGTGGATGGGGATAGCGTGGGAACCCTTCCTGTGACGTATCGGATCCTCCCAAACAAAATAACTTTGTGGTATTGATTTTTAAAACAAGCTAGGTTATAGTATGTAATTAATATATCCGACCTTAGAGCTTTCGAGCATGGTGCTCATGTCCTCTTAAGATGGATCCCAAATTAAGGAGAAATTAGAAATGGGAAAAAAACTATACGTAGGTATAAGGAGAAATTAGAAATGGGAAAAAAACTATACGTAGGTAATCTTTCGTTTTCAATAACGGAAGAGTCTCTTCAACAATTATTTGCACAAGCAGGAACTGTAGAATCAGCAACGGTGATTACAGATCGTGCGACAGGTCGCAGCAAAGGTTTTGGCTTTGTCGAAATGTCGTCTGATCAGGAAGCAACCGATGCCATTGCAAAACTCAATGGTACGGACGTCGAAGGACGCGCAATCACTGTTTCGGAAGCTCGTCCTCAAGCTCCTCGAGAAAGTAGAGGGGGTTTTGGTGGCGGTGGCCGTGGGGGTTTTGGCGGTGGTCGAGGTGGTTTCGGTGGCCGTGGTGGTGGCCGAGGCCGTTTCTAAGTCAAATTTTGTTGTTTAACTAAAAACCCTAATCGTAATTCAATTTATGGTTAGGGTTTTTTTCGTTTAAGGTTCTGATGATTCAAAATAAAACGTTCATGGCACTTTTATTTTTGGCCATTGTGGGAGGGGGAATTGTTGTTCTGAAGTGGCATCAGAAAAAATCTGTTTCACATCTGCCTCTTTCTCAAGGTGGAGCTTCCTCCAAATCCAGTTTAAAAAAGATTTTAGATGCTCCGAGATTAAAGCCTGAAGAAAAAGTAGAGAGTCCAGTTCCTGAAACTTCACGCGACTGTTTGGATTTTTGGACAGAGATTCAGCATCTGGATTTAGATGATTTTATTTATCCTCCCCGCCTTAGAAAACTGCCTGATTCCAAGGGATGCGCCACTGTTCCTGACTCTTTTAGTCAGCTTCAAAAAGAGTATGCTGAGCAGTGTGGTGCTTTGATGATGCCCATTGATGTTCCTCCTACCCAGGAAGAGTGGGAAAAAGAGGCAGCCAATTGTATGGTGGCCCTTTATTTTTTGCGCTCAGGTATTTCTACCTGGCAGCATCGGGATGAAAAGCTTTCTGAAATTTCTGACTTGCCTCTTTTGGTCGATAAGCTGGCCATGGAGTTTTCTAAATTATTAAAAGGCAATATGGATACGTCGCAGTTGATTTCAGTCGCTGAACGTATTTTGGAAGTGGATCCTTACATTTATGGCGCCGCAAAAACAGTTTTAATAGGTCATGTCATGAATATGGTTTCAACAAAGGGATATCGAAGAGAAGATGATGCGTATTGGGCGTGGATGGAGACACTTTTACAAAGAGCGATGGCTNNNTAATCCCCACGATCCCGAGCTTTCAGAAATTGCCCGTGTTTTTCATACCCGAGGATTTGATCCCAATCGTATTAAAAAGAAAGCAGAGCAAATGATTGCCCATGCTCCTCGGTCTTCAGAAGGTTATTATTATTTGGGCTATGCCTATTGGAAGCTGGGAGATCGGCAAGCGTCCTTTCGAGCTTTGGAAGAAGCCCTGAGATTAGATCCTTCAAACCCCATTCTTCGGGAAACATGGGAAGCCATTCACAAACCCAATGCGGATGAGGATGCTTATGGCATTAACATCAACTTGGGTATTAATTTTACTTCGATTTTAAAATAAATCAGAGTGTCTTTCTGCCGCCCAGAATTTTAATCCTTAAAAAAAGAAAAATTATTGAGTGTAAGCCAAGGCTTCTAAGTCGCGAGGTATATTTTTCTCTAAATCTAGAGCATAAACAGTTTTGAGAGTGGAAAGTTCATCTCGCTCTTTTATAATTTCTGTTTGTTGCTCGGTTGATTTTCCATCTAAGCTCTCTTCTAAGTCTTGGATGGTGCGTTCAAGTCTGCCCACGATATTGGATAGAGCCACCCACTTTTCTTCGGCAGGAACAGAAGCAATGAGTTGTTCAAAACCATCAAAAAGTTCTGCTTTGCTTCGACTATTCGTAAAAATATGATCTGCCATTTTTTCAATCTCAGAGCGTGAAGGCAATTTTACATACAGCATCGCTTTTTCAGAAGAAGCTGAGGTCTGTCTGGAATCTGAAGTTTCAGCTCGATTTCCCACGATCCATTTGCCGCCTTCGATCGTTCCTTCAACGGTGGCTACAAGGCCTGTCAGTGTTATACCGGTTATCCCCGCGACGACAGCGGTACTTACACCCATTGAAATAACGCAAGGTTCTACTCCAAGATAAATTACAGCCATACCGGCTGCGGGACCCAGAGGAGAAAAAGCATGATAAGAGATTTCTCCTGTGCGATAGAATGTTCTTCCTGTAAATTCTACGGGAAGCTCAAATCCGATGACAACAGCTGAATGAACCACTGTTTTTGCCGTATAAAGAGGATACGAGAGGAGGGAGAGGACTGTGCTTTTTTTCTCTAAATCTACGGCGCTGTCATGATTTCGAACCGCAATCTCTCCGATTTTTTCAGCTTTATGTGTCAGATGTGTCCACGTTTTTGTAAAAAAATGTTTAATGGATCGGCCTACTTTATCAGGATAGTCTTTAAAGGCATTTTTTTCGTGGCTGCTATCATATCTTTTCAATAAATTCATGGCTTCTTTATGGAGTTCTGCTGCAGTCCAGCCTGTGAGTTCCAGTCCTAGGACATAAGGATTTCTAATCTTATAAACATATCCAGTTTCATCCGCGAATCGTGTTTCTCCATATAAAACTGTATCTACTGTCCTTTTCCAAAATGTGCGTGTCCAATAAAAGTCTCCTGGAGCAATATAATCGGAAGGCATCTCTTTTTGGTTATCTGCCCATGCTCCTACAGAAAACAATACCAATAACAAACTAAATACTATTTTTTTCATTGATTGATATCTCCCTTAAATGAATGAGTGTCAGAAGTTTTTAACAAATGGAATATTTAAGGCAAGAGAATTCTCTATTATCGAATATCGAAGTAAGGCCATTTTTAGAAGTGCCATTGAAACCCGAGTGCTCCCTGGGGAGTTCCATTGGCATTGGCAGTTGAAACTAAAAAATTAACTTCCGCGTATAAAGAAAGTCCAAGATCAGATATGTAATGAATCCCTAAAGAAAAAGGAAGAATCGCGATTCCACCTTTAAGATCGCTGCCATCTTGTTTCACAAGGCCTAATTTTACGGCTGAAGAAGAATTTTGAGCTGTTTTGGGGCCATCTTGGTTACTGTTCCAGTAGGCTAAGCCTGCTCCCGCGTAGGGAGTAAAGGGATGGTCCAAAATCAAATAGCGTCCTTGTAGGACGTAAGAATCGTAGTAAATACCTGTTCCAACGCCTATTTCCGCATTAATGGTGGAATACCAGTTCATGTCTCCCACAATACCAATTACGCCAAAAGGGCCTCCTACAACAGCGCCTACCCCGAAGCGATAGTCATCTCTGGGATTGTAGCTGATAGACGTGGATTTGGACATATCTTCTTGAGAAATGGGTTCAGAATGAGCGATT
>JACPST010000002.1:4302-4939 GCA_016193165.1 Deltaproteobacteria bacterium | reverse complement strand
TTTCTGAGGCTGGAGTTTCCCCTGCCGCACCCCCCGCCCCACCTTTATAATGGGCCACGAGTTCTCCGCCTCTAATCTTAGCGGCTACAATATCTTCCATATTGGAGAGCATGGAAGAAAGCTTAGGATTCATGTACACGGCTAACGACAACACAAAAAAAGAAACCACCGCTGTAACCAGTAAATATTCTACTGTACTTTGTCCTTGATTTTGTCCTTGATTTTCTAGGCGAAGCATTTTACCTCTTTCTTTCATGAATAAAAAAATCTTCCAAACAGATCGTGCCCCTAAAGCCATTGGCCCTTACTCTCAAGCCATCGAGAGCAACGGTTTTTTATTTTTATCCGGCCAAATTCCTATTGACCCTGCGACAAACCAACTCATTTCTTCAACATCCGTCATGGATCAAACCAAACGCGTTCTTCAAAATATTGAAGCTTTGCTCAAAGCCAAAAATCTCTCTCTTTCCCACGTGGTGAAAACAACTCTTTTTTTAAAAAACATGTCTGACTTTCCTGGTGTCAATGAAATCTATGGGGCTTTTTTCAAAGAAAATCCTCCGGCTCGTTCTACCGTTGAAGTTTCCAAACTTCCCAAAGATGTCCTCATCGAAATCGAAGCTATCGCTACTCTTTC
>JACPST010000002.1:0-4227 GCA_016193165.1 Deltaproteobacteria bacterium | reverse complement strand
CATAGCTCACCTGAATGGCATCCATGTGGGTTCCCGCTGGAAAAGTAATTTCATCTTGTCGTGCCAAGGACTCATCAACATAGACTTTGAGATGGTAGAGATTCCCAAAGGGCGGCATCGTTCCAATTTCACAATCTGGAAAAAGTTTTCGAATTTCAGCTTCTGTCGCTAACCGCAACTCTTGATCTCCCAAAATATTTTTTAGACTTGAAAAGTCCACTTTGTAACATGCTGGAAGAACAGCCATAATATATCCCATGCCGCTTTTCAAAAGCACCACTTTGGCCACTTTTTCACCGGTAATGTGTTTAGAATGGGCCAATTGCTGGGCTGTAAAACTGCTCACGTGAACGACGGGTTTATATTCCACATGGTTTTCTTTTAAAAAAGCCCTTAAATTATTCGTCATCGGCATACGTCCCACCTCCTCACTCATGTCATTCCCGCGAAAGCGGGAATCCTTCTTTACTTTATTATACCTCCGAGGAAAGAGAGCGTCAAAAAAGGAAAAAGGTGCCTGCCACCAAGGTGGCAGGCACCTTTTTCCTCTTTTTATTTAATGCGCTTGTCGCGATCGGATTGGCTGCTGTGATAAATATAGCCAATTGCCTTATATCTAAAAGGAATGACCGGCTGCATGGTTAATAAACCCCAAATAATTTGAGCATCGGTCGTATAGCCCACACTCCCAAGCGTTTCAAATTGGTACAAAGTCACAATCCCAGCACCCGGATTTTCTCCAGCGGCAGAATAAGCCACAGGATCATTATAAGCTGTTGCATCTATAGGACAGCTATAAGGATCATCGGGATTATAATTAGAGATGGGGAAACATTTCACACCAAAAATGTAGCGAAAGCCATCTCGAGCTGTCCAGGGAGACCCAGCACCGACATAATATTCATGGATAGGAAGATCCAATCCTCGACGAAACGGCGCATTGTTTCCATAGGTTCGTCCAACAAAAGAAAATTTACCCGCATTGGCGGGGGCATCAAATTCTTGAGGTGTAACCAATTTTAATCTGGGAAGTATATTTTGATACGTAGGATCGATAGAAACATTGTCCAAATAGGTTACTAAAATTTGTGCGTCCTCAGGACCTGCGGGCAAATCTCTAATACTTAACGCATTGAGATCATCGTCCCCTGTTTTCTTGTTGGCGTGGAAACAGCCACTACTCACCAAAGGCAATGCCAAGATTAAAAACCACACCATCCATTTAGGCCATTTCATATTCTTTTCCATTTCGATACCCCTTTTCTTATGTAACTACCTTTTTACACTTAATAATGTGCAACGCCCATGCCATCGTCAGAACAGAAAACAAAACTACCCAAATATTTGATATTACTAATATTTTTAATTAACTTGAAAGATTAAAAAATAGTGAGAGCTGTAAAGCTATTTGACAAGGCTTAAGATGCTATAAAATTAATCAATAAAATCAGGGAGTTATAAGTCAAAAAGTTGGAACAGGCGATTTGTATATCTTATTCACAAAAGAACAATAGAGGTACCCCGGCGCGAGCGCAAATCCCTCGCAGGGGGGATTTGATAGCGTGTTTTTTGAAATATTCTGTGGGGGTACTTATGCTGCTTTTTTAAGGAAGGATTCTTGAGAAATCGCCTGCTCTATTCTTTTGCCGTCCTGTTCTTCATCAAAGAAATAGATTTTCTCCAAAGGAACGTAGAGCATCACAGGCTGATCCATTGTGAACGAACAAGACTCATGCGTCCGAACGATAAATGAGGCTCCGCTCACATCAAAGTGAAGTAAAAATTCGGAACCTAAAGGCTCCACCATTTGAAACGAAGCTTGAATCTCCCAATACTCGCAAGAGGGTTTTTGAAGCAAAATTTCTTCGGGCCGAACACCAATGGTAAGCGTCCCTCGTTCTAAAAAATTCATGGGAGGAGAGCCCATAAATCCTGCCACAAAACGATTTTTGGGATTGTGATAAATTTCATGGGGCGTTCCAATTTGCTGAATTTTCCCTTCGTTTAACACCACAATGCGATCCCCCATGGTCATCGCTTCGACTTGATCGTGAGTTACATAAATGGTGGTTGTTTTAAGTTTTTTTTGCAAATGCATGAGCTCTGCTCTCATATGGACTCTTAACTTTGCGTCGAGATTAGAGAGAGGCTCGTCCATGAGAAAGACTTTAGGATTTCGAATCACGGCCCGCCCCAAAGCTACTCGTTGTCTTTGACCCCCTGAAAGTTCTTTGGGTTTTCGATACAACAAAGGTTCAATTTCAAGCATCCGAGCAATCGTTTTAACTCTTTGATCGATTTCTGACTTTGAAACTTTCCTAAGCCGCAAACTAAACGCTAAGTTATCATAGACGTTATAATGAGGATAAAGCGCATAATTTTGAAATACCATCGCGATATCTCGATCTTTGGGATCAATACGGTTAACGAATTTTTCTCCAATATAACTTTCCCCGGAGCTTAGCTCCTCAAGCCCTGCCAAAAGTCTAAGCGTCGTAGACTTTCCACACCCCGACGGCCCCACGAGCACCAAAAACTCTTGATCCCCCACTTCCAGATCAAAATTCTTTAGAATCGCCTTTTCCCCGAAAATTTTAGTGACCTTTTTAAAATACACCTTTGCCATAGGTCTCCTCACCACTCTTATCGGAGATCTTTCGTTAGATATTAATTATTTTTTAATTATTTTTTTAAATCTTAAATTGTGTTCGAGACATGGGAGAAAATTTTTTTTAATATATGAACATCGAAGTCATGTTGATATAAACAACGAGATCCTTCGCCCTTCGGGCTCAGGATGACAGAGTCACTACTTCTACCAGTTATCGATGTTTTTTNTTTTGATTCAGTTCGAAGAGTGTAGTCTTCTGATTACTGAGAGTTTCGTCGAAAAACGACGCCTTGGTCAACCCAACGCTGATCACGGGCATGGTAATAGCCAGACCAAACTTCAGCATCTCGTGTCGTTCCCAGCATGTAGAATACAGGTCTTTCTTTCAACGCTGTCACCGAGAGAGTATAGAGATCCACATTCATCACCATACCCTTAGATTTCCATGCTCCTCCAAAGATAGAAGACGGAAATCCGGACTGAGCATCTTGATAATAATACGCAATCCCTCGTTGGGTACTTCCATCCGATCGAATGGCTTTATATTTCCCAATGAGATGAGCCTGGGGCATCCGGCCCGCCCCCCCACCATAGGAAAAACCATACAGCTCATCGTGCATCAAATTGGGCTGATGTTCGGGAGAAGCATTGTTGTCAAAAAGAAGACTCCAACCCCTTCCCACTCCTGCAAGATTTCTCCCCACCAGAGGATGACGAGCCAGGCTCAACATAATACTCGTTTGCTTAAAAAAGGCGAGATCAACTCCTTGGGAAGAGCGAAAGACAGTAAAATCACGCGTCTCAAAATTTTGAGGAAGTTCAGTTCTGGCCATGTGAAATGTTAAAGATGGCCGTGTCTGTTCTTCAGCAGGGAGCAAATAGCTGACGATACGACTATAATCTTGATTCCACCGTTTTACTCCAAAAAGATGAATGGTATTTGCAGGATCGGCCACACATTGCATAGACTGACCCATGTCATCTGATAATGTTGAAGAGAGTTTTACTTTATAATTCCCTTGTGGCGTATAACGCACATAAATCAGTCTTTGGTCCATCCCCTGCGGGCTCACTTGAAACGCCTGAATAAAAATATGGGAATTTTTTGCTTCATCCTGACATGCCGTCATTGTATCTACAGGAGTGATATTGGCTACAGTCGAAGCCCGGAAATTTAACTCTCGAATACTTGTAATGTAATCCGTCAGTTCTCTAAAAACACCTCTGGCATGCCAATTCGCATTGGCATCTTGCCATCCATACCAAAGTCCTAGTTTGCTATTCTCCGCGTATTGAACATTTTTTAAACGTCCTTTTCGGACTGCAAATGCAACGTGAGCAGCGTTACCCGTTCCAGGAAGAATGGCCACATCTTGGAAATAGCTCCACTCATACGGATCTTCTACAGGGACAACCGTGGCTGTGGGATGTGAAACCACCACCTCTTTAGGCGTTTTTTTAATTTTTCTGGTTGTCTTACCGAACCAATCTGCTTGGCTCAAATTAGATTCTCCTAAAAATGAAAAGAAAAAACTAATCCCTACAATCGTAATGAGATAACTGAGTTTCATATTCCCCCCTTTTTGAAAGCTTAAGAAAAAACGTCCTACTTACCT
>JACPST010000016.1 GCA_016193165.1 Deltaproteobacteria bacterium | reverse complement strand
ACTCCACCAATTTAACACGCCGCATCATAAAGTCAAGGATTTTTATTGCACCGCGTCAAAATAAAATAGTCTTTAATTTTAGCTGGATGGACTGTTGGCCTTGCCACTCATTCCAAGAGGGAGAATACACAATGCCTTTCATTTTAGAGGCGTCTTGAAAAAGATCAGACATGTGAAATCCAATGGCTTCATGATACCGATCTTCTCCTTCTAAATAGAGTTTTAGGTGTTTTTGTCCAACCACTTGAGCTCTTTGAACCTTAAAATCACGACTGATCAACAAAGGTTCCGGACAGGACATCCCAAACGGAGCACATTTTTCGATATCTTTCAGAAGCTCCTCATGGATATCTTTTAAAGGTAGCTCCATATCCACTTTCATCTTGGAAATGAAGTCAGAGTCTGTCAGTTTTTGAGAAACTACTTTTTCAAAGTGATCTCGAAATAGAGAAATATTTTTCAGGGATATTGAAAATCCAGCGGCGGCTTTATGTCCTCCAAAATTTGAAAAATAGCTTGAACATTCTCTGAGCGCTTCTAATAAATGGAGCCCCTCAATACTGCGACAAGATCCTTTCCCAACTCCCTCTTGTTCTGCGATTAAACACGTTGGGCGATAATACTTTTCAACCAGTTTAGAAGCCACAATCCCAATAATGCCTGGATGCCAAAGCGGTGAAGATAAAACAAAGGACTTCGCATTCTCTAGCTGATCCTTCTCAATCATTTGAAGTGCTTGCCCTAAGGTTTCTTCTTGTAAGAAACGTCTTTGGCTATTTTTAGAGTCTAGTTTTTGCGCCAATTCTAGCGCCGTTAAAGAATCTTGTGTCGTCAAAAGCTGAACTCCAATTTCCGCTGTAGAAAGTCGTCCTCCGGCATTCAGTCTAGGAGCTAATTGAAAAGCAACTTCATACGTTCCAATGGTTTCTTTTTGAATATTGGATACTTCAATCAAGGCCTTCATTCCAACACGCCTTTGAGAAGATAAGATTTTTAACCCTTCTTTAACTAAAATGTGATTCGAACCTTTCAGAGGAACCATATCGGCAATGGTCCCTAAGGCCACCAAATCCAAATAATGTCGCAAATTGGGTTCTTTGCGAGTTTCAAAATAGCCTCGCTCGCGAAGACTCTGCCGCAAAGCGATCATGAGATTAAAGGCCACTCCCACTCCTGCCAAATAAAGATCTGGAAAGTCACTGTCTTTTCGAAGTGGATTTAATACGGCATGAGCCTCGGGTAGTTCTGGAGGAACAATATGATGATCGGTAATAATGAGATCAATCCCAAGCTCTGAAGCAGCCAGAGCTTCTTTGACATTCGAAATCCCACAATCAGCCGTAATAACAACCTTTCCCCCCTTTTTTTGGATTTTCCGAAGCGCTTCTGTATGAAGGCCGTAGCCTTCCCGCAGTCTGTAAGGAATATGAAACCCAACGGTGACACCCAACTCTTTAAAAAACTGAATGAAATTCGCAGTCGCAGTCACGCCATCCACATCATAGTCTCCATAAATAGTAATAGACTCTTGTGCTTCAATCGCTCGAATAATCCGATCCACCGCCTTTTTCATATCTTTCATCAAAAATGGAGAAGGAAGATCTTTTAACTCCCCAAAAAGAAATTTATGTGCTTCATGAAGTTCATCAATGCCACGATTGACGAGAAGGGTTGCTAAAAAAGGTGAAATAGCTAAACTTTGAGATAAAAAAGAAATACGTTTAGGATCTGGTTTTAAAATGACCCATTCTTTTTTCACAAGTAAGGCCTCGGTTATGGGGAATACTGCGTTCTCAGTCGTCGGGCTCCTCGACGTACTACACAGTACGCCTGCGTCGCCCTCCTCCCTGCGGCCTTGTCTTCCCCTATAACTGAGGCCTTACTTTCACAAACAATCCTTACTAAAATTAAGCTTTTTTCTTTTCAGAACGATAATACAATAAAAGAAATATAGGACTTGCAATAAAAATAGTTGAGTAGGTTCCGCAAATAACTCCAATGAGCATGGCAAACGCAAAATCGTGGATGACTTCTCCTCCAAAAAAATAAATGGCTAAAAGTGCAATAAAAACAGTTAAAGAGGTTAAAATCGTTCGACTCATCGTTTCATTGATACTTTTATTAATGATCGCCACAATATCCATGCCAGGGTGAGTTCTCATAATTTCTCGAATCCGGTCGAAAAGCACAATGGTATCATTAATCGAATATCCAATGATGGTAAGAATGGCTGCCAAAATCGTAAGATCAAATTTTCTGCCTAATAGAGCAAACACACCTAAAGGAATAATGGAATCATGCATCAAGGCAATGACGCCTCCAGGGGCAAAACGATAGTCAAACCGAAGAGCCACATAAATGAGAATGCCTAAGAGAGAATAAAACAGAGCCCAAGCTCCCCGTTTTTTTAAATCCGTTCCTACCCTGGGGCCTACCATTTCAATTTTTTTAATTTCAAAACTTCCTTCGCCTTTGACTTTACTAAATGTATTTGCAATTTCATTCGACAAGGAAACAGCGCTTCCGGAACTTTGTTCTAACCGAATGAGATACTCTCCAGAACCTTCGACGCCCAAATGCTGAACAGAGGTATCTTTAAATCCACCATCCGCTAAAATTTTTCTGACTTCTGAAGTTTCAATCTTATCTTTAAAAAAGATTTGGACTTCTGTTCCTCCCGCAAAATCAATTCCAAATTTTAAACCGGGTTTAAAAATGGCAATCAAAGAACCCAAAACTAAAATGACAGAAAGACCAATAAAAATATTTTTCTTTCCAATAAAATCATAATTGGCATGGGGATTAAAAAATTCCATAGATCAAATACTCACTTTCGAAATGTTAAGTTTATTCAATAAAAAATCAAAACAAAGCCGAGACACAAACACAGAGGTAAAGACACTACAACAAATTCCAATGGCCAGCGTCACTGCAAATCCTTTAACGGGACCTGTTCCCTCAGCAAAGAGAGCCAACGCTGCAATGAGGGTTGTGGCATTGGCATCAAAAATCGTACTCCAAGCTTTTTCAAATCCCATTTCAATGGACGCCTTAGGAGATTTATTCAGCCTAATTTCCTCACGAATCCGCTCAAAAATAAGAACGTTGGCATCCACCGCCATCCCAACGGTTAAGACAATGCCTGCCAACCCTGGAAGCGTAAGAGTCGCCCCAAACATTGCCATAATGGCTAAAATAAAAGGCATGTTTAAAAGAAGAGCTAATGTAGCAATGACACCCGATAATTTATAATAAAGAATCATAAAAAGAGCGACAGCCAGCGTTCCAAGCAAAATCGCGTTTTTACCGTTTTGAATAGAGTCTGCTCCTAAAGAAGGTCCCACGGTTCTTTCTTCTAAAAGCTCAATCGTCGTCGGGAGCGCCCCGGCTCTTAACACCAAAGCTGTATCTTGGGCTTCTTTAAAAAGCTGCTGGGGATCGTCCATCACTCCAAACGTAATCGTGGCTTCCCCATTAGGAATTTTGGTTTGAATCACAGGAGCGGAATGGATAATTCCATCCAGCACAATGGCCAAACGGTGCCCCACATTTTCTTCTGTGATCTTGGCAAAGGGTTTTGTTCCTTGAGCATTAAATTTTAATAAGACTTTATACTCATTGGTCTGAGGATCAGGAAAAACTCTGGCATCTCGCACATGATTTCCTGTCACGTCTGATTTTTTCTTCAAAAGATAGGGCAGCCATTCTACTTTTTTGGTTTGAGGATCCACTTTTCGTTCAAATGCCAGTTCAGAATCACTCGGCAATTTATCTTTAAGAACCTCATTCACATCTTTTAAATACGTAGAAAATTTTTGTGTGGGGCCAGGGATATATTTAATATTTTTGCTTTCTACAACCTGCATCCACTCCTCAATCTCTTTTTGGCTTTTTGTTTCATTGACCAATTTAAATT
>JACPST010000015.1 GCA_016193165.1 Deltaproteobacteria bacterium | reverse complement strand
TTGATAATATTGTTTTAGGTTCCAAGGATGACCAAAATTAAAAATTTTTTTAAAAATAATTTTTTAGCGGGTATTTTAGTTTTAGGCCCTGTTGTTGCCACTTTTTATTTGATTAAATTTTTGCTGGGGCTTTTAGATACCTTTCTTCCCTGGTGGTTGGATCCGCAGCATTATTTAGAATTTAAAATTCCAGGGTTAAGAATTATCCTCACGCTTTTTATTGTTATTTTAGTTGGAGCTTTGGGACGTTATTATATTTTTAAAGTCCTCTTTCGATGGGGAGAAGATCTCCTTCACAAGCTTCCGGTAGTCAGTGGTATTTATAAGGCGATTAAACAACTCGTTGGAACGTTTATGGGACAAGGGCAGGGTGGATTTAAGAATGTGGTTCTGGTTGAGTTTCCCAGAAAAGGGGCATACGCTATTGGGTTTTTAACCGGAGTGAATGAAGGAGAAACACAAGAGAAAACACCTGAAAGAGTATTAAATGTTTTTATTCCCACAACGCCTAATCCCACATCTGGTTTTTTTGTGATGTTTCCAGAAGATCAAGTCAAGCGCCTTGAGATGACTGTAGAACAAGCTTTTGCGCTCATTGTTTCAGGCGGAGTGGTTACGCCCAAATCCAACTCAAAAGTCTAGTGACTGAAAATATCAAAATTGTTTGCACCAATAAAAAAGCAGGTCAAAACTATTTCTTAGAAGAGCGCTTTGAAGCAGGGCTCGTTCTTGTAGGAACTGAGGTCAAATCGCTGAGAGGGGGGCATGCAAATCTCAATGACAGTTATGCGCTTGTGAAAGAAGATGCGGTCTATCTTTTAAATTGTCACATTTCTCCCTATGAAGCTGGAAATCGGTTTAATCATGAGCCACTGCGTACACGAAAGTTATTGCTTCATAAACAAGAGATTTCAAAGCTGTGGGGCAAAACCCAAACAAAAGGCTATTCTCTCATTCCCACAAAAATTTATTTTTTAAAGGGCCGGGCAAAAATAGAAATTGCTCTTGCCAAGGGAAAAACAAAAGGGGATAAACGAGAGACGATTCGACGGCGAGAGCTTGACCGTGAAGCGGCTCGTGCCATGAGGAGCCGCCGATAGTTAATATGAGGATAGATATCGTATAAGATGAGATAGGAAAATCAGTATCCGATGGACCTCTAGGGGTGTCCGTCGGATACTGATTTTCCTATCCCGTCAAATGTGCTATCTGTGGTATAATAAACAATTGGGGGCGACCTGGCTTCGACGGGAATATGAAACTTATCCTGGCATGCCAAGGTCCTGTAGCTTGTAAAACGCAGGAACAACTTAATTGCCAATGAGCAATTAGCACTCGCTGCTTAATTTAAGTGGCACGTCCTTTTAGGTTTTGCCTGTAGAGCTTAAAAGGGCGACGATCATATAGGCTGGTCTTCTCTGTCGCTTTTTGGGAGAAGATGAGATCTTTAAAAAGCTATCTTTTGACTGAGCCTGCACTTCGGCGCATCAAAAGAGAAACTTAAGTTGAAGTGATAAGCATGTAGTCAGCTAAGCGTAGTATTTTCGGACGCGGGTTCGATTCCCGCCGCCTCCAAATTCTTTAAGTTACCCCATTCATTACCCCATTAAATATTCATTGCCCTATTTAGATTTTTTTAAGATTTTCTTCCATTTAGACGATTGTCCTTTACCCAGGCAAATAATCTTTTTTTCTTTCGCAAGTTTTCTAAAAATAAGTTTTACCATTTCTCGGCTTACTCCAGGGCATGTTTGTAGAATATCTGACAAAGTAAATTCTCCGACCTGATTCATGATGGATTGTCTAATGATCTCAGTTTTAGCTCCACGTCCAGGTTTTAGATGGGACGCTCTTTCTTCAAGCTCTTTGTAAGCAGATAGAATTGTGCTTAAAAAATAATTTAACCAAGAGGTTAAGTCATGCTTGCCGCTGTGCCAATTCTGGGAACTCTTGTTCAGGGATTCATAATAAGTCTCTTTAGATTGTTCTATAATACGTTCAAGACTGATGTATTTCCCAACGGTATAACCATTCTGATAAAGTGCTAAAATGGTCAACAAACGTGAGACCCTGCCATTCCCGTCTCTAAATGGATGAATGCACAAAAAATCAAGAATGAGACAAGCAATCGCATAAAGTGGGGGATATTTTAATTGCTCAATACTATAGGTGTAGAGGTGGCAAAGCTGCTCTATAGCTTTTGGAGTTTGGAGAAATATCAAGGCTTTCGTGTTTTTTGTGGATTAAATCAAGGGCTTTTCGGTATCCGCTAACTTCTTCTTCCGAGCGGTCACGGGGTCTGGAATGGCCAATGACTAATGGTTTTAGGCGTTCTCTATCAACAGTAACTCCTTCAATTCGATTGGATGACTCGGCACTTTCGATGAGAGCCATTTCTACAAGAGTTTTTAAAATCTGTGGGGACTGTTTGGTATAGAGCTCTTGTTTGCCTTTGTATTCCGATATGGAATTCATGAGCCAAGCAGTACCTAAAGGAGTAACAATTTTTTCTTTTTTAAATGAGTTCATAGATTTCAATGAACTTTATAATATTCAACCTGAGAGGGTCAAAGACTATTTCGCTGACTTCTATCTATCAGCTTAGAATTCTTAGAATGTATATCCATCAAAGGGAAAATATCCCTTGCCAATACCGGTTCGAATACCTTACCCTCACCGCCACCATTTTGTCCATTCTGGATACAAGAGGAGATTCAATCTGCCACTAAAATTTTTTTTCGAATTGGGCGCCCAGGAATTCACCTTTTGAATCCAGGTTCTTTTCATATTCTAGAAACATGTCAAATTCACATAGTTTTGTTTTTCCGCGGATGACACATCTTTGTTTTCCTCCTGGAAAAAAGTGAGGCATGCTCCGTTGAACCGGGCCTTCAATGCCAGCCATTACGCCATGTCTTTGATCTTTGCTTTCAAGACCGACCTTGAAAGAGTAATTTACTCCAATGTTTCTTAACGCAAAAGTTAACTCAGCGATGCCATCCGTGTTTTTAATTTGGTGACGCAGTTCATTGCGAACCACTGTGAAATTGTGTGCTAAGGTTATAGCATCAAGCCTGCTTGCTGACAGCTGTTGGGGAGCTATATACATATGTGTTTTTAAATGTTGTGTAAATCTGGTTCTTTGAGCTTGATCATGAATTGTGCTTTCTATGCCCGCGCTTGTTTCTAGGTTGGGTTCATAGGAAAATTTTTCGAAGGATCTACGATCCGGAACATGGGTTTTACTTGCCAAGGCCGCATATTCTAAATTTAAAGCGGCTCCTGCTCTGAGGTCGAGAGAGGGAGTTTGATATTCCGAAGTGTTCAAAGCAAATTTAAGCGCGCTATAAAGATGAGCGCCGTCCACTAAAACTTCTCCCAAAGGGGAGGGACGTATCAGATCTAATTTAGAGAGGACGACTGTGCCGCTTGCTTGCGCTGTTTGTCTTTGTATGGGGTGCGCGGCTATCGTCACACCAGTCAATGGATCTCCCTCACTGGTTTTTCCCGTAAATACATAGCCATCGAGGGTTGTTCCTTCTCCTTCAAGAGGCATAGATATGCCCACACGCACTAAATTTTCTTGAGAATGTAAAAAGGGATCTTCTGATTTTTGTTGAGTAAGCTCTTGATAGAATGTCCCTAACGCGCTCGGTATCTGAGCTACGGGATATCCATCGGCATCGAAGATTCGATAGTGGAGTCCGACATCCGGATGTGAGCCGGATTGGGCAAGAGAAGGTTGTAACATGCTTTGAGTATTTTCAGTGAGAATTTCAGCGTAATCAAATTTGTAAGTCTGCGAGGGGTTGTTAGGATCTTGAGTTATGACGGTTGTATGACCCCCGGGTCGAGGTGTCTGGTAATCAATGACGAAAGTATTGGGAATGCTCAGGTGAGTTAAAAATTTTGCTTGTGCCAGAGAAATATCCCGACATACGCCTGCTCTTCGGTCTTCCTTGAGCGCTTGGAGTAAGTCTAATGCGCTCAATGCCTTTGCATTAAAGCGATTCTCTGCCCGTTTGAAGTCATAATTTTCTCCAAATGCTTCTCCCATCAGAGAAACAAAATGAAGCTTTTGATCAAAAGTCATTTGATCTTTTGCTTTGGTAAGAATTTTTTCTATATCTGCTTCAGACTTAGCATCTAGGAGGCTTGTTTTTAAATTTTTGTTGAAAGCAATTGGCTTTTTAAATAGGGGCATGGAATATCCATAAGGAACAGGATCTTCGGGAAGCATCGTTTGATGGTGTAAGAATATTTCATCGCGACCTTCCCCATCAAAAGAGGCGTAAAACTTTGCCAGAAAAAGTATGTGAGTGGATCGATTGGGATTCTCTCTATCCCCATCTTCGACCAGATTGATATTTTGATGTTGTGCCCAGAGGTTTAGAGAAGAAATTAAACAGGAAAAAACAATAATCCTGTATACTCCTCTTAATAAATAACGGATGCTCATCATGTTTATTTTTCTTATCGAGATGTGTAGTACCAGAGATCGAAATGAGATGCAATTATTGTAATTGAAATTTTAATGTTTTGGACTCTTAGAAATACTGTCATGAGGAAGGTGGCGCACCAGGGGAATGACAAGCGTAAACCATATACACGCGGCTCCAAGGGCTGTCCATGAATAAACAGGCATAATCACAATTCCTATTTTTTGAAGAATCGTTAAAATAAGGGATGCCCCCCCTTTGCTGAATCGATATCCAAAAACATCGATCAATTCTTTGGATCGATAGCGAGCATCAAATGAGAGAGGAATATATAAAATTTCTTTGGCGGCTCTAAAAATTGAATAATCAATGGCTTTAAATATGAGATAAGCAATGCCAGCTGTTTTAAGAGAGGGATGTATTAAGAGAACTGTGGCTGCCGCGATATGAATGAGGGGAATAACAGCATGAATCCATTTGAGAGAAACAGTGGTGAGGAGAAAAGGGGCGGCCACAAATTGAAAAAAAGCAGAAGCTCCATTTAAAAGCGCAAAAAATTGTCCTGAAAAAGCAGTTTGTTGATCGAGATTTGTCATTTCAGCATGGAGGATGGTTTGGAAAGAAAGACTTAAGACCGTAGAAACAATTTGTGAGACCATGACCAGTGTGAAAAGTAAAACCAGTATGGGAGAATGCGAGAGGACTTTAATTCCCAACTGTCCTTGCTTTCCTTCTTTTTCCTGAAGTGTGGGTTTGGGTTCACCGCATTTTCGATATGCAAGCTCTGAAAAAAGCGCAGCGGGAATCACAGCTCCAGCGGCAAAAAGAAGCATCGCGGCTGTTCCTAAAGGTTCTGCAAGGTAAGAGAGAAGGAGTCCGCCGCTGATAGATCCAATACTTGCAATTCCCGCAACAGGGCCATTCAATTTTCGGGCGATGTCTTGTCCAAAGGTGCTATTTAAAAATGACCAATATTGTTCAATGAGAAGAACGATATAGGCTTCTCGAAAAATATAGGCAACGCCTGTGGCAATTTTTGAGCCTGCGCGAATTTCAAGATAACACGCGGCAATGACCACTCCTGAAGCAAGGCTTGTGAAAAGAAGCGTGCGTCTAGCCCCAAGGCGAGAAAGAAGCCAGCCGTAAAGATAGAGGATAAAAATCAAACCAAGAGGCATGAGTGCTGTAATGAGAGGGAGATTTTCTGTCCCGTAGGCGGCTTGAAAAAGTGTATTGGTTGAGCTTCTTAAAAACTCATAGCCCCCAAGCAAAAAAGCTGCGGCAGTAGAGATGCAAATCAGCGCCCAAGTTTCTCGTTTTAGACGCATTTTACCCTATATTTTTGAAAAAATAGATCGAGTGGATTCAATTAATTTCTCAAGGGTCGAAGGAGAAGAGTCAGAGCAAGAAGATGCTTTTAAAACAATTTCTCGTTGGTTGACAGGCATCCACTTTTTCCCTTCTTCTGTTTCAAATTCTTTTTGGCCTTGACGTTCAAGATAGGTTGCTCCTTGAGTGACACCAAATCCTATATGAGCGCCGATTCCAAGTTCTATATTTTGAAGTTTAAAATTTTCGTCTTTATCCCAGATTTCAAAAGAACCGTCTTCTTTTTGTTTTAATTGCCAGCGAAAAGAAAAATTCTTCTTTGTTTCTATTCCACCTTCTTTGTAAGATAACAACCCTTTAATATCTTCTATTGTCAAATCCTGTGTTTTAGTTTCAGGATCAAATGCGCCCAGTCGATATTTGATCGTAAGAGCCATGCCGCTGGAAGAGGGGTATGTAATAACATACTCTGTGCCAGTGTCTGTTTTAATGGGGTCTGTTAAATGAGTACTAAGCAATCGTTCTCTTCCTGGTCTGTCTTTTTGATCCACTTCCCACTGATGTTTTTCTAAGTATAAGCCATCGGGCGCCAATCCTCCTCCTTCAGCACGTATTGCTTTTATAACGGCAAATGTTCGCGCGGCCTCTTCCAGTCCTTCCGCGCACCCTGTTCCTGTACAGTTAGGATCAACTTTTAAAGTAAGTCTCAAGAGTTCTTGATCAGGAAGTGAGGCAGGAGCTTCTTCAGTTTCCTGTGCCAAGCTTTGGAAAGTCAAAAGGCAAATAAAAAATAAGGGCAAAAAAATGATTTTTTTCATCGTTTGAGTTCACCTTCAAGTGTAATGATGATGTACCGAACTGATTCTTGTGTTGTGTCGGGAAGCGCTTTCAATTTTTCCAACATGGCTTGTTTAGAATCGTCTGACACCGCTTTATTGTCGGCAAATAGAAAGAGAGAGTTCTCCGCTTCCTTCCTGAAAGTGTCGTTTGCCAAAAAGAGGATGAGTTCATCCATCACATTTTGTGGGACTGAAACTCGCAGAGGAAATTCAATTCCCTCTGCCACTTTTGGAAGAGCTGAAATGATCTCTTTTTTCGTCATATCGGGTGTGGATATATTTTTTAGATGCCTCAAAAAAGTGTCAAAAAAGGTTGGGCCTTTGAGTACCGCTAACGTCTCAATCGCTTCCTTCCGAAAAGAGGGATCCTCATGACCCATTTTTTGATCCATGACGTTTCTGATCGTAACCTGCCAGGCATGTGTTTTAAGTTTTCGATCCAATCTAATCAGCGCTGCTTCCCCCCATTTTCGAAGCATGGGATCGCTTTGGGTGGTGAGATCCAAAAGAGTAAAGAGTCCACTCCGAACCAATGAATCCTCCCCGGCGGGGATTGCCGATCGCTCCCTAAAATAACCTAACGCCTCGATAGCTCGCTCTCTATTTCCCCGGGTTTTTCCTTGTGCCATCTGAATAAGGTCAAAATAGACCCTTTCATACCCTTTGAGTTTGCGTTCAAATCCATCCGCAAGCATCGAGATGGCCTTGTCTCGAATCCGTGGTGACGTATCAAAAACCAGCGAAGAAAGTTTTTTTTGAACACGCGGATCTGTTTCATAACCGCGCAATTTTTCGATGGTTTCAAGTCTCTGTTCCTCTGTCCCAAGGTGGACTGAAGTTAAAAGAGTTTCAACCTCAGTGAGCTCCGAACAAGAATCTGAGGATGTGGACGGGGGAAGCGCTTCTTTTGTCTGGACCTTTTCGAGATCGCGTAAAATTCCTTCAACTAGAACCCGCTCGGTCCGAATATATCGATTTAAAATGAGATCACGGTATTCTTCTTCTGTAGCGGATGGCGGGATATAAAGAATCACCCGCCCTTCTTTGATTTCAAAGCCCTGCTCCTCTTCCAAACGCTTGTGTGGCCGATTAAGAATGACAATCCGATCCACCTCGTTGGGGGAAATGACGTCTTGGCGATAAAGAACATTGTAAAGCTCTTGCGAAAGAATGGGACGAGTATCCATTTTATCTTCTCCGCAGACATCCGTCAGAAGATGAACAAACGAACCATCCGATTTAAATTTGGAGGCAAGTCTATCATGCATCTTTTCCGACTTTTCAGGATCAACGGTTTGCTGTGCCCAAAGGGGTAAACCCGCTATCAGGATAAAAAATAAGGGTAAAAAGATCATTTTTTTCATCGTTTCATCCTCTTGACCTTTAAAAATGCAAGCTTAATGCCATATTAAAATTAGATTAAATATAAATAAAATCAATATGTTATACGTTACATCATTATCTCAATTTTGGCTATTTTTTTTACAAGTGTTGGTGTCCTACCAAGGGATCGGAAATCCGACCCCATTTTTTCAAATAAAATACAAAAATATCAATAAAATCAATATACTTAAGGATTTTCTAAAGAAAGAAGCATCTTTTTAATTTTAAGGCCACTAGAATAGCCACCCAAGGTTCCATCGGAAGCAATGACCCGGTGGCAGGGAACAAGGATGGGGATGGGATTTCGCCCCAGCGCATTTCCTACAGCGCGACTGGCTAACGGCTGCCCAATTTTTTGAGCGATCTCTTTATAAGTACATACTTTACCGTATGAAATTTTCTGCGCTGTTTTCCAAACTTTCTTATCAAACTCTGTGCCCTGAAGATCTAAGGGGAGTGTGAACTTTTTAAGTTTTCCAGAGAAGTAATGTGAAAACTGAGCTTTAGTTTTTGAGATATATTTTGTGGATGGAAGCTTTCGATGATCTTGAATAAAAGGGGTCTGTGTGTTCATGGGAGCGACTTCGAAGCGGAGCGAACATGAACACACAGACCCCTTATTTTCCGGAACATGGATAGACCCAAAAATAATTTTCTGTATCCCTTTTTTAGAAAAAATAACCGTAAGCTTCTTCACAAGTTCCTTGACTTTATCCTAAAAAATCAGTTTGATCAAACAACGAGGGAGGGATTATGAAACGATTCTATTTTATTTTTATTTTTGTTTTAGGGTGCGCTCACGCATGGGCAGGGGCGCCCGTATTTAACAATATTACAAAGTCTGCTTTAGATACGATTGTGGGAGAGTTTTCTGCAAATGCTTTTCACACAACTGTTTCTCCCTTAACAGGTTCAAAAAAAGCACTTTTAGGTTTTGCTGGAGCTGAGGCAGGGATGGTGGCTGGAGCAACCCGAGTTCCTGGGATTGGATCTTCGACTGTTTCAACAAAGGAAATAGACACTATTTATCATTCAGGTATTTTTGCTCTACTTAATTTACCGTATGGAATTACACCTGAAGTGAGCTTTTTGCCTCCTTTAGAATTTGGAAATATTAAACGCAATTACTATGGGGGAGCTTTAAGATGGAATATGACAGATGTATTTTTAAAATTTTTACCTTTTAATTTTGGAACACGACTTCATTTTTCCAATGTCAAGTTTGAATTTAGTCAGCCCATTAGCGGCGCGAATGTGACCGTAAAATTTGATGACACCATTTGGGGGGGGAGTTTAGCCTTGAGTAAAAAAGTTCTCATTTTAGAACCGTATGCGGGCGCGGGATTTATCCAAGGGGATGGGGATCTATCGATCTCTGGGACAGGAACATTTTTTAATACTGAAGTGACCACAGGCCAGTCGGCAAGCAGTTCTGAAACCAGTTCTCATCTCTATGCGGGGGTTCAATTTACGACGCTCTTTTTAGGAATCGGAGCAGAATATTCTCGAGTCTTTGATACAGATCGGTTTACAGGAAAGCTATCTGTTCGTTTTTAACCGTAACTTTAATTTGATTATTGTCATTGGGTAAGTTCTTTTAAATACATGCGAAGCTCTAAGATATCTTTTTTTTCAGCAGCCAAGAGTGCTCGAGGGAGATGAGGTTTGTTTTCCTTGGATGCAACCTTGAAAAATTCATCAATATTTTTGGAAATGGAGTTTAAGCGAAGCGGGGGAACGGCATAGGAACTCTCACGGGGACTCATGCGCGTGCGAAAACTTTTGAGAGCTTTTCCACCTTGCGCAATATTTCCATGACATGACAAACATTGGTTTAAATAAAGGGCATGGGCATTTGGGAATTTTAAGGCTAGTTTCTTAATGGCCGTTTCTCGTTGATTCATTTCTGAGGTAGTCAATTCTTTTAAAGACGAGGGGACGGCCATTGTTTCTATAGCTTTTGAAATAGAGGGAATGACTTTTAAATCTATTTCTGGATAAAGAGAAGTCTCTGGCTGAGATTTTAATTTTTGAGTATTTTGATAAAGGTGTGAAAAGATAAAAACTATCCCCACGGTTATCAAAAAGAGAGGGAGGAGCCAAAGAAATGTTTTTTTCATAGTTGGTGAAACTCCAACGACTCTTTAAGTCTGGGATCTTTGAGGGGGATAAGCGCGTACCGGTTAAAATTCCAAATTAAAATTAAAGCAAAGAGACTCAACATCCAAACAATCGCTGTGATTTCAATCCAGCCAAAGTTCACGCTATTTTTGGAAAAATTGGGCATAATAAGCCAGAATAAATCCAGATAGTGCATAGCTAAAAGCCAAAGAGCGCCCGCAAAAAGTACCTTCATGTTTCGTTTGGCATGCCGAGACATTAAAAGAAAGAAAGGAATGACAAAGTGACCGATGGCTACGGCTAAGGACACGATATGCCATCCCGAATGACCTCGCTCAGAGAAGAAAATAGTTTCTTCTGGGATATTGCTATACCAAATGAGCATATACTGAGAAAAAGCGATGTACGCCCAAAATATATTCAAAGCGAAAAGTAATTTTCCTAGGTCATGAAAATGATTTTCGTTGATAATGTTTAAAAGATATCCATTTTTTTGAAGGAATAAAAGAACAAGTATGGTCATGGCAAGCCCTGCCATACTAGAGCCTGAAAAATAATACACACCGTAAATGGTACTAAACCATTGGGCTTTGAGTGTCATCATCCAATCGATGGCAGCAAACGTGATCGTAAAACCAAAGAGCACAAGTCCCACCGCAGACCATTGAAACATGCGCTGATGTGCATGGGCCGTAG
>JACPST010000014.1 GCA_016193165.1 Deltaproteobacteria bacterium | reverse complement strand
TTATCCAAGGATGAGATTTCGGACGCCTATGCTCTTTTTGATTCTTTGATGAAAGAAGTTGTGGTTCATCTTAAGACTGCCTCGGGGCAAGGAGGCTCATTCTTAGATGTTCATTGGTTTTGGGTGTGGTGGGATATAGGGCGGGAAGCAGATGTTCGAGAAGCCGTGGTGATCTACGCGCTTACCGAAGGAAAAATTCCTTCAACAATTTCTCAAGTGATTGCCGGGAGTTCAAAGTCCTACGCGACTCGCCAAGATGTTATGAAGCTTCTAACGGAAGTTTTGACTTATTTTAAATGATTCAAAAAAATAGTTCGAACTTGTTCTATGTGATCTGGGATGGTTTCGATAGACCATTGTTGGGTTGAAATAGGAAGATGGATATAGACTTTGACGGCCCCCTCTTTAGGAATCCATGAAGATTTTGGAAAAAGAGAGTAAGCGCCAACAATGGTGATGGGAATCATGGGGAGTTTTGTTTGAATGGCCAGGTAAAAAGCTCCTTTCTTCAGAGGCTGGAGTTCTCCTGTCTTCGTTCGTGTGCCTTCCGGGGCCATGACAATAGAAAGCCCTTGTTCAATAATACTATCTCTGGCTTGTTTCATGCCTTCTAAAGCTTTGGAAGGATGATGGCGATCAATGAGGACCACTCCTGCGGCTCGTAAAAACCATCCCAGAATGGGAATATAACTAAAAGACTTTTTAGCAATGGGAAGCGTTTTATCCGGAAGCAGTGAACTCATGATAAAAATATCGAGCATACTTTGATGATTGATGACAAAAATAGCCGGCGTGCGAGTCAGGTTTTCTTGGCCATGGAGTTCTAAAGTAATTTTTGCGTGCTTAAGATTGAAGCGTCCCCACTTATGAGCTACCCAGATCACCACCTCTTTTTTAGGTTTAAAAAGAAGTAAAATAAAACCTATCATGCAATAATACAGAATGGAAACGCTAAGCAGAAAATAGAAGGTGAGGAGTTTTAGAAAATTCATGGTTGTTCAAGTTTTTCTTTCTTCGCGTCTAATTTTTCTTTCATAATCTTTTCTTCATACGCTATTTGTTTCAATTCTTTTTGATGCCATCTTTCAAGTTTTTTAAGTCGTCTCTGATATTTTTTTTGAAGCAATACTCTTTTTTTCTCAATTCTTTTTTGGGAAAGCGCCTCTTGTTTTTCAATTCGGTTTTGAATTTTTTCCGTGGTGTCTAGCGCAAGGGCGGGAGCGGCCAGTCCTCCTAGAAGGCAAAGAGTTATGATGTGTTTTTTCATCAAATTAAAAATAATGAATTTGGGGGAACAAGGCAATAGAAATAGAGGGCAGTAAAATATCTATGTTTTATCAATTCCTGATTTAGGAAGATAGATAGTAAATAGGGAGCCTTTGCCAAGTTCACTTGTGACTTTGATTTCGCCGTTGTGTTTTTGGATGATGCCGTAAGAGATAGAAAGGCCGAGTCCTGTGCCTTGGCCAATTTTTTTGGTTGTGAAAAAAGGGTCAAAAATCCGATCCAAATGTTCAGAGGGGATCCCTTTGCCGCTGTCTCGAATAGAAATAACGATCTGGTCTTTCTTTACTTCTGTCTTCACCCAAACTTCTCCCTGGCCTTCAATCGCTTGAAGGGCATTGGTTAAAAGATTCATGAATACTTGGTTAATTTGGCTGGGATAGCAGGTGATTTTGGGTAGTTTTGAGTATTCTTTGTGAAGGGTGATCCGGTTTTTAAATTCACTATTCAAAAGTTTTAGAGTGTTTTCTAATCCTTCATGAAGATCGACCTCTTTAATTTCTGCTTCATCTAAGCGCGAAAAATTTCTCAGCCCTAAAACAATATCTTTGGTGCGCTGTGTTCCTTCAAGGCTACTTTGGATGATATTTTCAATATCCTTTAAAATAAAATCTGTATTGAGTTCTTTTTTCTTTTCTTGAAGAGGGGTTTGAGAGGTTTTTGGAAGTTTTGAAAGAGCATGTTCATAAAGGGAGATGAGTTTTTTGATGCTTTCCACATATTCTTTTAGGTGACTAATGTTGCTGTAGGTATAGCCAATGGGATTATTGAGTTCATGGGCTACCCCGGCAACAAGTTGTCCCAGAGAGGTCATCTTGGAAGAATGAACCAGTTGGGCTTGGGTGCTTTTTAAGGAACTTGACATGGCGTTGAAAGAATGGATCAGTGTCGCGATTTCTCGCATCGGCGGGACAGCGACAACGCTATCGAGCTTGCCCTTTTCGATATCTTTAATGGCGGCTAAAAGGCGATCAATGGGGCGAATCATTTTCATCGATCAGAGGTTTGGTGAGCATCATGTAAGAGTCTGAAAGCAAGTGAGCGAAGATATTTTTTCATACTGACGGGCAGGGTAATAAAATTTTTGTTCTTGTTCGGGCAGAAGTGTCGATCCTAAGAGTTTATAGTTGATATCGAGGATTCCTATATCTAATCCCGTTCTTTCTTTGGTGCTCAGAGCATAGGAGCGACCCAATACAATGGTTTCTTTGATAAACCCAATGAGTTTTCCTCCCAAACGGATGTTGGTAAAGCAATCCAGAGCAAATCCAATGTTGGTGTGAGCAGTTTTGGTGACCAGCTGTCTTTGCTCAGCAAGCTGCGTGAGCATTTCTTTGGAGAGCTGAGGAACTTCTTCGGGGAGAAGGACTTCGGGGTTATTGACAATTCTTTTGGGCAGAACAGAAAGGATGAGTTTTCCTTTGGCATTGAAATAAGAAATGCGATCGGTGATGTAGTTTTCAATCAGGCTTTGAGTGACACTTTCCAAGACAGTCTTTTTTTGTCCTCGAATGAGGTTGATGAGGTAGTAGTCATTGGCATGTCTAAATCCCCCCAGGCGTAATTTTTCTTCGACGTCATTGAGTTCCAGATCAATGCCTTGTTCAAAAGCTGCGAGACGTTTCACCAGCTCTTCATTCATCCGCTGGTTAAAGAGATAGGCAGAGTAGCCCACAACGACGAGTAGGGGGACTAAGGCAAACAAAGTAAACCACACCGTCAGTGTGTTTTTAAGCGACTTTTTGGGATCGAAAAATTCCAAAAGCTGCTGTATGAGTTTAAACACATTCATTCTTTTAACTTATCGGAATTGTTATCTAAATCTTAACCTTTATGGGGGGGATTTTTTTATGCTTTTACTTCTGAAGTGCCGCTAATATCAAACTAAGACTTGTAAACGATTTGCTTCAAACATATAAATAATATTGTGGATAAGACCAAGCAGCCCAAAGACATTGTTTACTTGGATACAAACGTAATCAGTTTTTATTTTGATTTAAGACCGGAGATCAAACTGATGAAAGAGGCCACACGCAAATGGTGGACTCAGAAAAGTGATAATTATTACATCTGTACCTCGGTAGCTGTTGAAAGGGAACTGCAGGATGGAAATTATTACCATCAACCCGAATGCGTTGAGTTAGTAAAGAAAATTGCCGTTCTGCCTGGAGACAATAAGGAAATTGATCAGATTGCGAGATATTATATCGAGCACCTGCTGGCACCTAAAGAAAATATTGAAGAATTTCGAGGGGATGCCATTCATTTGGCAATTTGTGCTTTTTATAAGGTGGATTTTTTGTTAACATGGAATTTGAAACACTTGGCGAATGTGAATAAACTAAGACAGCTCAGGATTATGAATGCCAGGCTGGAATTAACAACGCCACAAATTGTAACGCCAGAGCAACTGTTATAAAGGGAGGCACATGGAAGCACAGAAAAAACAAACAAAACTGACCATGGGGGAGCATGAAAATCCAATCGACTTTATCAGACGTGTTCGGCAAAAATTATTAGCTGAACATGATAATGACATTTCAAAATATATGGATTTTCTTAGAAAAGAACAAGAAAAATACAAAGACCGTTTAGTTGATGTCAATTTGTTAAGAAAAAAAGGGCTGGTTAAATAAGTTATAAATCTATAGCTATTTTTAAGACTTCTTAACTAAAGCTGAAACGGTTTTTTCGTAACATTTCTGAACATTGCTCATTCTGGAGCCGGAGCACTAAATGCGTGGAGTAACTATCACCGACAGAGATCGCCGGGGTTATCTAGCCGTGAAGTTAATTGATATCCTCGACCTTCTCGGTCCCCGAGCAGGGACGCTCAAGTGGGAGATTTCTGACATTGAATCTATTGGATCTACTTCTGGTGAACTATACAAACTATCTACTCAAGGAGATCGGGTATCATGTCCTTATTTTCTTCGTCTTGCCAAGAACACAATTCAAGTTATTGATGGAGAGTTTCGGGGTTACGAGGACGACCGCGAAGAACCCTGGATCGTCATTCATGCTATTGATAGTTCAGCCTATGATGTAGAAGTCAATGATAACGCACTTCTCCAACGCATCAGGGATCGCTATCGCAATGTCGAAGATCTGCCGTACGAATAATTGTTGAAATGTTTTACACATTTCTAATTGGGCATAACACGAATGCTCGCTCCGTGGCACGCTCCTAAGGCGTAGTTTTCTCCTTCTGGCACTGTTTTTGCTTATATCCTGTTTGGATGAGACTGGGTGAAATTAAAAGATTATCTGATGAGCAGCTTTTACGGGTGGGATTTTGTGTGGGACAAGAAATTGACCGACGGTGGAATGGACAAAAGGAGGGGTGTCCCCCTCATTTCCAAGATTGCAAAGATGTGTTTGCCTATTTTCATTA
>JACPST010000024.1:1357-9313 GCA_016193165.1 Deltaproteobacteria bacterium | reverse complement strand
TCAGAAGATAATATTCATCATCCATGGTTTAAGCATCAATAATTCTTAAGCGTTTATCAATTTCAGATAGAACCCTTCCCCCGCGTGGTGTGCAAAGAACTAAATCTTCGATGCGTATCCCGCCCCATTTAGGAATATAAATCCCCGGCTCAATCGAAAAGACCATATTTTCGTCAAGGACGTCGGAACTTGTGGTATTGACCATGGGGCGTTCGTGAACAGCAATGCCAATGCCATGCCCTAACCCATGGCCAAAAAATTTCCCATACCCTTTTTTAGTAATGTAATCTCGGGCAACCTGATCAATTTCCTTGCCCGTTTTTCCGGGTTTAATTTTTTCAACCGCGAAGTCATGAGCATCTTTGACAATCGTATAAATTTCTTTTTGCTTTGAAGAAAGCTTTCCTAATCCAATCGTGCAGGTTTCATCCGAGCAATAGTTTTCGACCACATTTCCAAAATCAATGGTGATGAGCTCCCCCTTTTTAATTTTTTTAGAAGAAGCTCTTCCATGAGGAAACGCCCCGCGATACCCTGCCGCAATAATCGTATCAAAAGAAAGCTTTTCCCCCCCGCAATTTCGGATTTCAAATTCAAGCATTTTGGCCACATCTTTTTCTCGAAGTCCTGCCTTAATGTGAGGAAGAATTTTTTCAAAAGCCAGCTTATTGACATGAATTGCTTTTTGAATTTTTTTTATTTCTTCCTTGGTTTTGACCATTCGAATGTAAGCCGGATCTTCGACAATCGGCACCAACTCTACGCCGGGAAGTCCTCTTTGATAGCTTAAATATTGAAAAAAGGTTAAAGCTCCCGCTTCAAACCCCAGGCGTGTGAGTCCAAATTTTTGGAGTTGCTCCGCGATGGAGCTTGTAGAATCTCTAGCTACCTCAATAATCGTAAAATCTTTTACTTGGGTATGAGCTTGGGTCATATAGCGAAAATCTGAAAAGAAAAAAGATTCTTTTTCCGTTACCAGCAGCACGGCCGTAGAACCCGTGAACCCTGATAAATAGTGGACATTTTGAAGACTTGAAACCAACAAGGCTCCAATTTGATATTTTTTAAAGTAGTTTTTAATTGTTGCGTTGAAGTGTTTCATGCGCGTTGCCTTTCTATCGTTTGGATCAAAGCTTCGAGCCCCAGTTCATAACTTTTCGCGCCAAACCCGATGACTTGTCCATGAACAACATCGGAGATTAAGGAGTGTTTTCGAAAAGGTTCTCGTTTATAAATGTTAGACAAATGAACTTCTACCGTTGGAATTCCAACAGCCAGCAAGGCATCCCGAATGGCAATGCTGGTATGGGTATAGGCCGCGGGATTAATGAGAATGCCATCTACTTTAAGCGCCCATTTTTGAATTTTAGTGACCAAGGCTCCTTCAACATTGGATTGATAGGAAAGAAGTGTATATTTTTGTTTTTGCGCGATTTTCTTAAGATGGGTATTTATTTTTTGAAGAGACAGGGGGCCATATAAAGAAAGCTCTCGGTACCCCAGTAAATTTAAATTAGGTCCATGAAGGACAAGGATCTTTTTTGTTTTCATGAAAGTTGCGCTCTGGTTTGTATTTTTTTAAGGAGACGTTCCAAAAAAGCAACTTTCTTTGATTTAGAAGGCCTGGAAGTAAGAGGGGCCAAAGAATGAATTTGAAAATCTTCGATACGGCTCTTTTGGGAAGGAGCCGCTGAGATCTCAAGCTGTGAAAATTTTGAGAAAATGCTTTTAGCCAAAAGATTTTTAGGATCATTTTGGAAAACCCGCTCCGCCTCAAAAGCAGCTTCGGAAAATCGACCCATTTGATGATATACTTGAGCGAGCAACGCACGCCCAACCCCATAGTTAGGATGCCACTTTAATCCTTCTTGCAGAACTTCTAAGGCCTCGTCTAAAAGATCCAAAGAACAATACACATCAGCCAAGGGCACAAAATATTTTGAGAGAGGATATTTTTTGTGCATTTTGAGATAGTAGTCAAGAAGCACCCCCTTTTTCTTCTTTTGATTTTCCAAAGAGTTGGCCATTGCGTTTCTAGTATAGCAACGGACGGCGAAAATTTAAAAGGGAATATCTTCATCTCCGGTGGGCGAAGCCTCAGCCAAAGGTTCTTCCACAAATGTAGAATCTTGTTGAAAAGAAGACGCTGTTTCGGGGGAAGAGGAACGCTCCCCCGCGGAACCTAAAAATTGAACGGTTGTGGCTACCACTTCTGTGGTGTAGCGCTTAGTTCCGTTTTTATCATCCCAAGATCGGGTTTGAAGACGCCCTTCTACATACGCTTGACGCCCCTTTTTAAGATATTCGTTACAGAGTTCTCCTAATTTTGTCCAAGCAATAACCCTGTGCCATTCGGTGCGTTCTTGTTTTTGTCCATCTTTTCCTGTCCAGTTTTCAGACGTTGCCAAATTGAAACGACATACCCCCGTTCCTGTAGAAGTATATTTCATTTCAGGATCAGCTCCTAAGCGTCCTACCAAAATAACTTTGTTAACTCCGGCCATAAGCCCTCCTTTTAAATTAAAAGTTAATGTTTCAGAAGCCAAACATAGCTTCTTAGGACTGTCAAGCAAGCAAATTCTATGCCAAAATGCCAATCCCTCAGTTGAGAGGAAATGCTTATTAAGAGCCTTTTTCAACGGCCTGTTAGTTTTTTGATGGCCTTGATGAGATCTTTAAGGGGGGGCGTGGGTTGGTTTTCAAGATAGAGCCTAAGGTTAGAAACGAGTTCTTTTTGGAAGTGAATCAAATTTTCATAGATATCCGCAGCTGAAACAAAGGGGTCTAATGAAAAATTGCAAGACTCTGGATTTAGCTTAGTTCCAGAGAGAACCAAAAGCATTGCTTCGCCATTGACCCCACCATCTATTTTTTGGCCTGCATCAATAAGTTTTTGAAGATTCAAATTTGGATCTTGGTCAAATAGCCACAGAAGGTCATAGAGATCTTTTTCACTACAACGACTCACCAGCGTAGATGCTTTCATTGCTAGAAGTGTTTGGAGTAAAGCAACAGAAATTCCATTAGACAACGTTTCAAAGTGCCCAATCCGAAAAAGATGTTCATCACATACGACATCGATAGTAAAAGAATGATTTTTGAAGATACATACAGCTTTATAATATTGAAGCGTTTGAAATTCATACGTGAATTTTACGCCTAAAGATACCAAAGATTTGGCCGCAAGAACGGATGCTTTTTGGGAGTCAGGATCTTTTGTGAATAAATCTAAATCGTCGGATCTTCGATGTCCCGCATAGAAACCTGATAAAGCTGTTCCTCCGACAAGGACAAGGCCTGGAATATTTTGCTGAAAAAAATATTCTAGACAGTGATATAGGGCAGGAGGTAAAGTTTTTTTTGCTAATTCAAGATTTGGTTTTGCATGAAATGCCATAATTGCTCACTCTGTTTTCGTCGAATGGGCGGTAAATATTTTTTGTATTTTGGAAAAAGAGTCCAGATACTTTTCCCCAACATATTTTTAGATTGAAATAAACCATATACCTCCACTAAGCGACTTAATGCTCTAGGCTTATGTCGCACCAGGGCAATCACAAAATCCTCCAAAGAGGGATAAAGATGATCCCACAGAAGGGAAGTTGTAAGAGATGTTTTCTGAGGAGTATCTTTGCTCAGAGGAAGAGGCGTGAGCAAATCATCCACTTTTAGATGAAGAGCTAGGGCAAGCGCTTGAAGATGTTTGCTTTGAACGCTAATAGTTGTTTCCTCTTTTTGAAACCATAGCGAAACTGCCTGTTTTGAAACATGCGCCATCTTAGCAAGGTCAGAGCGTGATAAATGGCGAAGCTTAGAAATAACCTTTAAAACGCTAGTGTTCATAGTAATAGTGTATATTTTATACTTAAAAAGTCAAGTTTAGTTGACTATTTTCTGAGCTCTCTTGATGTGCATACGAGTGGAGTTAAGGTTTAGGTGAAATTGGCCGAAATAGAATATACGATGAAGATGATGACCAAAAGTAAACACAGCGCCCAAAAAGCGCTGACCCAAAAACAGATTGCCCAGGATTATCTGGCATTAGCGCAAAAATATCGTGAACAAGGCAGATTCACCAAGGCCATGAGCGCTCTTCGGGTAGCCTTAAATATAGTCCCCGCCTATGCTGAAGCCTATAACGAACTGGGTCTTATCCATCGAAAACTAGGAGAGAGCCAAGAAGCAATTTTAGCCTATCAAAAAGCCCTTAAGTTAAATCCCAAAAGCGCAACAACAGCGTTAAATTTAGGAATTTGCTATCTTTATCAGGAAAAAGAGGATCAAGCGCTTCATTACTTTAAAAGAGCAGTTCAAAATGACCCCCAATATGCCTATGCCTTTTTTAACTTGGGCTCGACTTATTTTGATCAAGGAAAATACCCCTTGGCGATTGAAGCTTTGGAAAAAGCAATCCACCTTGATCCCGCCTATCTTGCTTCTTATGAAATTTGCGCTATGGCCCATCTCATCTTGGATCAAAAAGATAAGGCCGAAGATTTGTACAAAAAATCCGAGGGATTTAAACGCCAAGCGAGACTTAAAAATGTCATTGGCTGAGTCTTCTTCTTACCAAAAAGTCAAAGTCATTCAGCTTTCTTTAGGAACCGCATGTTTTTTAACAGTGATTAAGCTTGCCGCGGCTCTTTTTACAAATTCGGTTGCTCTGTTGTCTTTGGCCGTAGACTCTCTGGGAGATATTTTATCCTCTCTTTTTAATTATTTTTTCCTTCGTGCCGCGGAAAAACCCGCCGATGAGGATCATCCCTATGGTCATGGCAAGTTTGAAAATATTGCCTCTTTTATTCAAGGCTTTATCCTCATAGGCTCTGCCCTTTTTGTGATCTATCGATCGATTCAAAAGCTGATTTACCACGAAGAAGTTTATCAACTCGAAGTAGGCATGGGAGTTATTATTTTAAGTCTTGTGGTAAGTCTTGGGGTTGGGCGCAAAGTGCGTAAGGTGGGCAAAGAGCACGACTCCGGACTCTTAGAAGTCGAAGCCACCCATCTTTTGATGGATAGTTATCTTTATATTGCGGCTTTGGTGGCCTTAGTGCTTTCTCGATTTGGCTTTTTTATTTTTGATCCCATCGCTTCTCTGGGGATAGCGGTGTACATTTTATGGGTCTCAGCAAAAATTTTAAAATCCTCTTTTGATGTTTTGACGGATCGAGCGCTGAGCGATCAAGAAAATCAGCAAGTGATCTCTATTATTCAAGATCATTATCCCACGATCTTAGGGTATGATCGATTTCAATCGCGCCGGTCAGGTTCTAAAAAACTTATTAATTTTAGACTTTTTATGTGCCAGAAAATGTCTTTAGGAAAAGCCCACGAAGTTGTGGATCATATTGAGCAAGAGATTGTGAAAAAAATTTCGAATGCGGAAGTGTTGATTCACGCGGAAGCGGCCAAAGAAGATTGTTCAAAACACGAGCACAAGCTCGACCCTCGCCATTTTGCGGAAAAGTGATTGACTCTCTTTTCCGCGGCCGACTATATTAAAGTGATTATGGATCTGGGCGCTATTGTCATGGCCGCGGGACTGGGAACCCGCATGAAATCGGATATCCCCAAAGTGCTTCACCCCTTATGTGGGAAGCCCTTGCTGTCCTATGTGTTAGATCTTTTACTTCAAGCCAGGGTGAAAAAAATTGTTTTGGTGGTGAGCCACCACAAAGAACAAGTCCGGGCTTTTGTTTCAGAATATTATCCTCGTGCTCTCAAAGGAAAAAATCCCCTAATTGTTTTTGTCGATCAAAAAAATCCAAAAGGGACAGGACATGCGGTTTTGGTGACCGAAAAAGTTTTCAAGGGGTTTAATCATCCCATTGCCATTTTATCAGGGGATGTTCCGGGACTTTCTTTAAAGACGTTTGAAGCGATGATTGATTCTCACGAGAAAGCTCAAGTAGATCTGACTTTAGCTTCGGCTATTTTAGATCCTTCTTATCCTTATGGACGCGTGCTTCGAGATCGGCACAGCAATGTTGTTGGGATGGTCGAAGCCTTGGATGCCACAGAAGAACAACGCCGAATTCAAGAGATGGGCGTGGGGCTTTATTGTGTGAATCCCCAATCCCTTTTTTCGACCTTAAAGCAGGTGACTCCCGATAATGCAAAGAAGGAATATTATTTAACAGACATTGTCAAATGGATCGAAAGAAAACAAGCCTATATTGTGCTTCATCCAGAAGAAGTCTTGGGTATTAACAATCGCTACGAACTTGCCCAGCATGAAAGAATTTTTAGACAAGTCATCAATAAAAAATGGATGTTAGACGGCATAACCATCCTCGATCCAGAAACAACGTACATTGATGCAACGGTTCAATTAGCTCATGATGTTGTTTTAGAGCCGCACACACACCTGTATGGGAAAACGTCGGTGGGAGAAGGAACGATCATTGGTGTTGGAGCCATTATCCAAAATAGTATCATTGGGGCACATACCCACATTAAGAGTTATACGATCGTTGAAGAAAGCAAAGTGGAAAATCAAGCTACGATTGGCCCTTTTGCTCGTCTCAGGCCTGAGAGCGTTGTTAAGAAAAAAGCTCGAGTCGGAAACTTTGTAGAACTTAAAAAAACTATTTTGGGAGAGGACTCCAAGGCTAACCATCTGACTTATTTGGGAGATGCTGTCATTGGGAAGGATGTCAATGTGGGATGTGGTGTCATTACATGTAACTATGATGGAGGACTAAGGTATTCTGGCAAAGCCAAAACAAAAATTGAAGATCATGTGTTTGTAGGAAGCGACTGCCAGCTCATCGCTCCAGTTACCTTAAAAAAAGGAGCCTACGTGGCTTCTGGAACAACCGTCACTCAAAATGTCCCATCCGACTCGCTGGTTATTGCACGTACACCCCAAGTGACCAAGCCTCAGTATATGAAAAAACTTTGGGCACGCGCCAAACGGAAACAAAAAGGGTAAATAATATGTGCGGGATTGTAGGATATTCGGGCCCGAGAGAACCTACCCATATTCTTTTAAAGGGGCTAAAAAAATTAGAATACAGAGGCTATGATTCTGCAGGCCTAGCCCTGTTTTATGAAGGAAAAATTAAAATTAAACGCTCTCTGGGAAAGCTTTCTCAGCTCGAGCAAGAAGTTCATAGCTCTCATTATTGTGCCACCCCTGTTCAAAATCACTTTGTGGGGATTGGTCATACGCGTTGGGCGACTCATGGAAAACCCTCCGAGCGCAATGCCCATCCGCATCAAGCGGGACCTATTGCATTGGTACACAACGGAATTATTGAAAACTATGCTCCTCTTCGAGAAAAACTTCTGGCCAAAGGACATGTTGTTTCTTCAGAGACAGATAGTGAAGTGGTAGCGCTTCTCATTTATGATTATTTAAAATCTGGTCATGATTTTGAAAAGGCGGTGTTTTTAGCGATTCGAGAACTTGCGGGCTCGTATTCTTTAGGGATTCTCTGTGAAACAGAGCCTAATAAACTCATCGCGGTTCGCAATGGAACCCCTTTAATTATGGGGGTGGGAGATCATGAAAATTTTATTGCCTCAGACATCCCAGCCCTTTTAGAGCATACGAATAAATTTATTTATTTAGAGGACCATGAGGTTGTTATTTTTGAACCGAATTCATGGGTCATTAAAAATATTGTCGGAAAAGAAATTAAAAAAGAGATCAATCATATCCAATGGACAGCAGATATGGTCGAAAAAGGGGGCTTTCAGCATTTTATGCTCAAAGAAATTCACGAGCAGCCCCAGGCTATCATTAATACTCTTCAAGACCGTGTGACGAAGGATAAAAATGGTCTTTATTTAAAGGATCTAAAATTGAGCGAAGACGACATTCGGCAGATTCGAAAAATTTACTTGGTGGCTTGCGGCACAGCTTACCATGCTTCGATGGTTGGAAAATATTTAATAGAATCTTTCGCGCGCATTCCCTGTGAGCTTGATTTGGCCTCAGAGTTTCGC
>JACPST010000024.1:0-1301 GCA_016193165.1 Deltaproteobacteria bacterium | reverse complement strand
AGATCTTCTCATTGTGACCTCTCAATCCGGTGAAACAGCCGATACTCTTGCCGCGCTTCGGGAGGCCAAGAAAAAAGGAGCCAAGGTTATTTCAATTTGTAATTGCAGGGGGAGCACGATTGATCGAGAAGCGGATTCCACTATTTATACCTATGCGGGGCCTGAAATTGGAGTGGCCTCCACGAAAGCATTTAGTACACAGCTTGTGGTTTTTAATCTCTTAGCTTTGCATTTAGGGCTAACATTAAAGACGTTGACCCCTGAAAAAGCAGCTCCCTATGTTCAAGATCTAGTACGTCTCCCTTATACTTTGGACGATGTCTTAAAAAAAGAAGCAGAGATTAAAAGAATTGCCGAGAAATTTTATAAGAAAAAAACATTTTTATATCTTGCTCGAGGAATGAACACGCCTATTGCTCTGGAAGGAGCCTTAAAACTCAAAGAAATTTCTTACATTAACGCGGAAGGGTATGCGGCTGGAGAAATGAAACATGGACCCATTGCTCTTGTAGACGATGATACCCCCGTCATTGTTTTAGCTCCTAAGGATAGGCATTATGATAAGGTTTTAAGTAATCTTGAAGAAATTAAAGCTCGGGAAGGCATTGTGATTGCCTTAGGCTCGGAAGGGGACACCCATCTTCCTAAAGTAGCAGATTGGTTTATTCCATTTCCTCAAAAAAGTGAAAATGTAATGCCCATTCTTTTAACAATCCCCGTTCAACTCATTGCCTACTATATCGCTCTTAAAAAAGGCACAGATGTGGATCAACCTCGAAATCTTGCCAAAAGTGTTACCGTTGAGTGAAGATGCCCTTCTTATGATGGAACTCAATGATAGACAAAGACAGGCTGTGGAAACTTTAGAAGGCCCGCTTTTGATTGTTGCGGGCGCTGGAAGTGGAAAAACACGCGTTTTAACCCATCGCATTGCCAACCTCATCTCTCATCGGAAAACTCAGGCAGATGAAATTTTAGCGGTCACTTTCACCAATAAAGCAGCCCGAGAGATGAAAGAACGCGTTGAAAAGATTTTAAAACGAGATGTCCGGTCTCTCTGGATTAGTACCTTTCATTCAAGTTGTGTTCGAATTTTAAGGCAAGAAATTGAACGACTGGGATATTCTCCTCAGTTTGTTATTTACGATGATCAAGACCAATTGACCGTCATCAAAAATTGTTTAAAAGAGCTTCATTGGGATGAAAAAATGCTCTCTCCCCGCGCCGCGCAAAGTCGAATCAGCCACGCCAAAAACCTAGGACTTACCCCTCAAAAACTTTTAAAAAAAACTCTTTCTTCT
>JACPST010000043.1 GCA_016193165.1 Deltaproteobacteria bacterium | reverse complement strand
TGAGTCATGTAAATTAAACAAAATTAATCCCAGAGAATATTTTAAAACTTTGATCTACCATCTCCATCAGAAAAAACCTGCCTTCACCCCAGCTCAGTTCAAAACCCTATCAAACTGAAACGGGTCAGGTCGACGATTTACGTTGTTCCTAAACCCTCGCATGATAAAAGATAACGGCTTGAAAAATCACTAATCGTTAGAGGGTAACAATAAGATTTATTCCCTAACATGAATTCGCCTTTGTAATCTGCGCACCACAAATCATTTGGAGAGCTAACAATTGAGAACTCTGTACCCTGGGCTTTATAACGTCTTTTTTTTCTGCAATTAACCAAACCATGTCGATCCAAAACAGCATGCACAGTGCTTTTGGCTGGGGACTTTATGTTGGGATATTTTCTAATTAATTTCTCTCTGATTTTAGGGGCACCCCAATGTGGTTTTTCCTTTTTAATTTGAATAATTGCTGTTTCCACTTGAAAGGGAAGTTGATTTGCTTGGCGATAAGGTCTTCGAGAGCGATCATCAAATGCTTCCATTCCACTTTCTTTATAGCAATCGAGAATCTTGTAGCCGGTTTTTCTTGAAATTCCAAACTCTCGACATAAAGAAGCCATCTTCTCCCCCTCTAATATTCTTGCTACAAACTTCATCCGTTCTTCCATTTTATTACACTCCTTCCATGGCATATTGCACCTCCTTTAGGCACAATATCCCAAAAGTGTAACCTATGTGTCCGGTATAAAGTGTTACCTATCTGTCGGGTAGCACACATATTGACATGAGTAATACTATGGTTTATAATCCCTTCCTTTATAAAGATAAGCTTTAAAAGTAAGCAAATATTTATTTAGGGAGGGCCAAGTGAAAGAAAAATATAAAAATATCATATTCGCGCTTTTGTTTATTTTTTCTATTGCATCATTTCCTAAGGCAGTTGAAGCTTATTTCGCCAATGACGCAAGATCAAAGACGTGGGAAGACTGTATTAAAAAGTTAGTAACAGGTGTTTTAAAGGATAGCGATTTTTCAGATTTAAAAGTTACCTCGGTGTCTTCAACATGGTATGAGTGGATTTCGGAATTTTTTAATCAAACTTATTTTTATTACGAAGCAACAGATGATACCCATGACTTTACAGGGTACGTACGCGCCCATCTTAATACATATGAAATCGCGGATAAGCGTTCTGGTGATGTGAAAGAAAGTGGATGGCAATGTTCGCTGGATACGTGGATTGGCGCGGGTATTTATTTTGAATTAATAAACCGTAAAGGAGCATCGATTTATTCTCTAAAGGCTCTGGAAAAATCATCATTCCAAGAACAAGAAGAAGAAGAAGAACAGCTCCCAATTATTCGTTTTAAGGAAATAAACGAGGAACGAGATAGATAAGGCAGGAAAAATACTTTTCTCAGAAATTGGATTTTGATCGTTGTGTTGCTGTTGGATAATTCGAGTTCGAGTGTCATCTAGTCGACTTGACCAAAAAAAGACGTGAAACTATTTCTTTCGAAACTATTGGCTTTTGTAGGGGCTTACCTGATTTACTTCTATGGAAAAAGCCTGAGAGTCGTCTCCTTTAATGAGAAGGAGGGAGGGTATCCCGTTCTTTATGCTCATTGGCATCAAGATATTATTCCAGCGGTTGCTATTTTTTGTACACGGAAACTAAAAATATGCACCATGGCAAGTTTGAGTACAGATGGCGAAATCATAACGCAATTCTTAAACACTTTGCGCTTTAAAGTTGTCAGGGGTTCTCAGGCAAAAAGAGGCAGGGCAGCATTAGAGGAAATGATCCCCTGGATACAAAATGGCTACCATGGAGCTTTGGCCGTTGATGGTTCTCGGGGACCTAAATACGTTGTTAAAAAAGGGATTATCAAGCTTGCACAAGATACCAGTTTACCGATCATCGCGGGAATAGGTAGTTTTAAGTGGAAATATTCTTTTTCTTCCTGGGATCAAATGGTTCTTCCCATTCCCTTTTCAAAGGGTGTTGTTTTTTATAGTGATCCCGTTTATGTATCTAAAGATAGTACAGACGAAGAGCTAGAGAATAAAAGGCTTGAAGTCGAAAACGCCCTCACGACACTTAAAAATAAGGCTGAATCTTATTGGGAAGCTCGGTTGCCGTAGACCCACAGTCCAACACACAAAAGAATCATTCCAAATTGAGAGAGAAGTGTTTCAAGTGTGGGATAGAATCCGATGAGATCCCACCGAAGATTTAAGGGAGAAGTTGTGATGGATAGCGTCCCAGCTTCTTGGAATGCATGAAGTCCCTGGCCAGTTAAAATGACAGCTAGAACTAAAATTACGGATGATGAAAGACTAAAGAGTTTTCGAATCGGCAGGCGCGCACTAAATTTTAGAAGTGCCATGGCCATAACCACTAGCAAAGCAAAAGACGTCAGGGTTCCAAGGGCTAGGGTGGTTTTGGATGCCATGCCGCTTTCTAACCACACCGCTCTTAAAAAAAGGACAGTTTCAAAGGCTTCTCTAAAAACCGCAATGAATGAGAGAGAAGCGAGTCCTAGGAGATTGCTTCCCCATCCTGAAAAGAGCCAAAAAACTCCGCCACTGACTATGGCCAGAATCCATCCTCCGTGGATCCAATGTGCAGCTTTGGTGGATCCGGTAGCTTGAACAACGCCTAGGAGAGCAATAATGATGAGAATAGCTTCAAATCCTTCACGCAGAATAATGCCGAGAGTCATTAAAAATGTAAACCATGCAGAAGCCTCTTTTTTTTCTAATAATGAAGCAGCTTGAGTGAGAGCCTCTTGTGCTGTTTGGATTTTTAAAAAGACTTCTTCTGGAGTTTTTTTAGATTCAATAGCTTGCCTGGCAGCAGCCATTTTCATTTCAATATCAATGACAAATTGAGGATCATTGGCTTTTAGGCGAGGTTCTATAGGCTCAACTCCTTCAAGATAAGCCAGCAATGCTTTTTTTCGGGCTGCTTCGATTTGTCCAGATTTATAATCTTTAAAGGCTTGGTTTAAGTTTTCTTTGGCAATGAGAAGAGCATCTGAAACATTTTCTTTTCCCGAGTGAGTTCTTAAGGCTGTGAGTGTGTCCAGAGAGATCCCTGGTTCTTGCAGAAGGGTTTCATCTGAAGAACTGGCTACTTTAT
>JACPST010000042.1 GCA_016193165.1 Deltaproteobacteria bacterium | reverse complement strand
TGTTTGGCATCTGTTTTGACAGGTTCTGTGGGATCTTCTCCATAGAGTTTCACATAGCCGCCCAAAGGAATGAGGGATAGACAATACTCTGTCTGTCCAATTTTTTTCTTAATGAGCTTAGTTCCAAAACCTAAGGAAAAAACCTCAACTCTGACTCTACACAGTTTGGCCACAATAAAATGACCAAACTCATGAAAGAAAATCAGAGCCCCTAATAAGATAATAACGCCAAATAAATATTCCATAGATTGTAAGGCCTCATTTATGGGGAATACTGCGTTCTCGGTCGTCAGGCTCCTCGACGTACTCTACAGTACGCCTGCGTCGCCCTCCTCCCTGCGGCCTTGTCTTCCCCTATAACTGAGGCCTTACATTAGAACACTTAGGGTAACATAAATCAAAAACCTAAGACAACCCCTTTATCAAACCATTTGCTCTTCTTCGCGCCCATTGATCTGCCTCTAAAATTCCCTCTAAAGATAAAGGAAGAGACTCTTTGTATGAAGAGACTGTTTTTTCAATAAGCTCTGAAATTTGAATAAAGGAAATTTGTTTTCTTAAAAAAGCCTCAACTGTAATTTCATCCGCGGCATTCATCAGTGCCGGATAGACACCTCCTTTTTTTGCCACCTCATAAGAGAGCTTGAGCAAAGGAGACGAACGACTTCGGTAGACGGGCGCTCTGGAGGCGACAGTGCATATCCAAGCGGAGCTTTCATGTCGGGAGTCGATAAGCACGCCAACATATTTCCATCCCGATAACTGATGAGAGAGTGAACAATGGATTGGGGATGAACCACAACTTCAATTTGAGATGGCGAAAGGTCAAAAAGCCAACGGGCCTCAATAATCTCAAAACCTTTGTTCATGAGTGTTGCAGAATCAATCGTAATTCTTTTTCCCATAGACCAAGAGGGGTGTTTTAAAGCTTCTTCAGGCATAATAGAAGAGAATGTTTCTTTTGGACGATGTAAAAAAGGCCCCCCAGAAGCAGTTAAAATTACTTTTTCAATAGAGTCTTTATTATGGTTTTCAAAAACTTGGAAAAGAGCACTATGTTCACTATCAATCGGTAAAAGTCGAATGCCTTGTCTTTGAACCTCTGGCATCACCAATGCGCCTGCCGCAACCAAAACTTCTTTGTTGGCCAACGCGACATCTTTTTTGGCTTGAATCGCGGCAAACGTGGGCTTAATCCCTTTCGCCCCCACTAACGCGGAGACAATCAGATCTGATCGGGAATCTTGCGCAAGGGTAACAAGTCCTTCTTCACCCCATAAAATTTCTAGGTGAGGAAATTTTTGTTGGAGGGGGAGCACAAGCTCTTCTGTTCCCACAGAAACAATTTTGGGATGAAAGGTTTCAATTTGTTTTTCGAGAACAGCACCCTGGGTGCCGCAGGCTAGGCCAATCACTTCAAATCGATCGGGCGCGAAGGAAATCACTTCCAAGGTATTCACCCCAATAGAACCGGTAGAGCCTAAAATAGAAATTTTTTTCTTCATGCCATTATTAAATGAATCGGGCGTAAAAATAAATAAAGGGGCCGCAAAAGAGCACGCTGTCAAATCTGTCCAAAATACCCCCATGGCCTGGAATCACCACTCCTGAATCTTTCACGTGGAGCGCTCGTTTAATCAAAGACTCATAAAGATCTCCAAGCTGGCTAATGATGGACCCCCCCACCCCCAAGAAAAAACAAGCCATGAAAGAAAGTTCAGAAAAAATTAAAAATTTATAAAGAACAACACCAAGGGTGGCTCCTAAAATTCCACCGATAGCTCCTTCAACTGTTTTATGAGGGCTGACCAGGGGAGAAAGCTTTTGCCGTCCTAAACTTTTTCCAACAAAATAGGCCGCCGTATCTGAAAGCCAAGGAATTAAAAACACCAAAAAAATCCAATAAGATCCCTGTTCTAACTCACGAACTTTGGGCCAGAAAGAAAATAAAAAACTAATATAAAATACTCCACTTAAGGTAAAGGCCAGCTCTGAAAAAAGCTGAGACAAACGATTTTGGGAAAAATGCGCCAGCACCAGATAAAAAATAAATAAGCTAATAAAAAAAAGGCTGACTCCCTCGTACAAAAAACCCGCTCTAAAAATAATTAAAGAAGCCATAGCAAATCCTAAAATAATTCCCACACCCTTTTGAAGCATCTGTTCGGGAAAGGCAAAAAGCATTACAAAATATTCCCAGAGGGACCCAAAACAACAGACCAAGGCTAAAAGAGGCGTCCCCCAGTTTTGGCCATAAACAATCAGAGCCAAAATGAGGACAACGCCTATAACGGCGGTCACAACTCTTCTAGTGAGTGTCGCATCCATGGAATAAAATTTGCTCTTCGGTTAATCCAAATCGACGTTCTCTTGTTTGATATTCTAAAAGCGCTTTTAAAAACTCTTCTCGACTAAAATCCGGCCAAAGCGTTGGAGTTACATAAAGCTCTGTATAGGCCATCTGCCACAGCAAAAAATTACTAATCCGCATTTCTCCACTGGTACGGATTAAAAGATCAGGGTCCGGAAGATCTTTTGTATATAAATACTGGCTAAACAACGCAGAATCAATTTTTTCCGGAAGAAATTTTCCTTTTAAAACATCTTGGGAAATCTTTTGGATAGCTCGAATGATTTCTGAACGAGAACCATAAGACACGGCAAAATTTAAAATCATCTCTTGATTCTGACTTGAAAGCTCGATGGTTTTTTTAAGCTCTTCTAAAACAGGTATGGGCAATCTCTCGAGGGTTCCAATGGCACGCAGCTGAATTTTATTTTTAAGAATCGTTTCTCGCTCTTGAATCAAATACTGCTTTAAAAGATCCATTAAAATTTCAACTTCTTGAAGGGGTCTTTGCCAATTTTCATCAGAAAAAGCATAGATCGTCAAAACTCGGATCCCCAATTCTTTTGCAAAAGTCACAATTTCTTTCACATTGGCCGTTCCTCGAACATGCCCCATCGTGCGGTTTGGACCACGCAGCTTCGCCCAACGTCCATTCCCATCTGGAATGATGGCCACATGCGCAGGCAAATGACGAAGATCAAGTGTCTTTTGAAGCGTTTCAAGAGAACTAGACATTTAAAATATCTTTTTCTTTACTTAGCAGGAGGGAATCTATTTTTTGAATATGCTCATCCGTAAATTTTTGAACTTGAGCTTGTGCTTTTCTTAAATCATCTTCAGGAAGTTTTTCATTCTTTAAAGCATCGTTGGCATCCCGGCGAATATTTCGAATGGAAACTTTGGCATCTTCTCCAATTTTTTTAACCAATTTCACCAATTCTTTGCGACGCTCTTCAGAGAGAGGGGGCAAAGGAATACGAATCACCTTCCCATCATTGCCTGGCATTAATCCCATGTCTGAAGTCATAATTGCTTTTTCAATGGCTGGAATTTGTGTGATATCCCAAGGCTGCACCGTTAAAAGCCTTGGCTCGGGAGCAGAAATCGTTGCCATATTTTTAAGAGCGGTCATTGACCCATAGTAATCGACCATCATCGTATCTAAAAGAGCTGTCGTCGCTCGCCCAGTTCTAATTTTGGCAAGCTCCCCTTTAAAACTTTCGAGAGACTTTTGCATTTTGGCTTGGATACTGTTTAAATCCATATCTTTAGCTCCCAACCAAAGTTCCTATCGTTTCTCCACACACAACCCGCTTAATATTTCCTTCTTTGGAAAGATTAAAAACGATAATTTGAAGGTCATTATCCATACACAAAGAAATGGCTGTTGAATCCATGACTTCCAGTTTTTTCTGAAGGACATCAATATACGTCAATCGCTTAAACATTTTGGCATCTTTATTTTTTAAAGGATCTTTGTCATAAACGCCATCCACGCGGGTAGCCTTCAAAATCACATTAGCTCCAATTTCCATCGCACGAAGGGCTGCGGCCGTATCCGTGGTAAAATAAGGATTTCCCGTACCCGCCGCAAAAATGACAATCCTTTTTTTCTCCAAATGTCGAATGGCTCGTCTTCGAATATACGCTTCAGCTAATTGATGCATTTCAATGGCTGAAAGAACGCGGGTATAAATCCCCTCTTTTTCTAAGGCATGTTGAAGAGCGAGGCTATTGATCGTCGTTGCCAGCATTCCAATATAATCAGCGGAGGCTCGATCCATACCCTTAGAACTTGCTTCCAGCCCTCTCCAAATATTTCCCCCGCCAATGACAATGGCAATTTCCACTCCTAGATCAGAAATTTCTTTTACTTCACGGGCAATTTTTTCCAAAATTTCTGAACTAATGCCGCTGGCTTGTCCGCCGCTTAAGGCTTCACCGCTTAATTTTAAAAGAATTCGTTGATATTTCGGGGCAGTAAGTTTGTTTTCCTTCACCCAGCTGAAATCTCACAAATCGTCGGATGGTACAATTTTCTCCTACCTTTGCAATGAGCTCTTTGAGGAGGCCTTCTATTTTTTTGTTTTGATCTTTAATAAACGGTTGTTTTAAAAGACATATTTCTTCATAATATTTTTGAATTTTTCCATCGACAATTTTATTAATCACTTGAGGCGGCTTTTTGGATTCCGAAGCTTGATGTTTATAAATCTCTCTTTCCTTGTCCAATACATTTTGGGGCACATCACTTTCTGACACATACAAAGGATTAGAGGCTGCGACATGCATAGCAATATCTTTTACAAAAGCTTTAAACTCCTCATTTTTTGCAACAAAATCTGTTTCGCAATTGACTTCCACCAAAACACCGATTCTTCCTTCCCCATGAATATAAGAATGAACGAGTCCTTCAGAGGCCATACGCCCTGCTTTTTTAGAAGCATCGGCAATGCCTTTTTTTCTTAAAAAATCAATGGCTTTTTCAAAATCGCCGTGGGTTTCTTGAAGGGCAGCTTTACAGTCCATCATCGGTGCCCCTGTTTTTTCTCTTAATTTTTTAACGGCTTCAGCAGAAACCATCTCAGGAAGATCCTTTATCTTCTTCTGTCTCCCCGGCTTCTGTTTCTCCTTCAGATTCAGGGGTGGACTTTTCCTCATATTTGGCAGGATCAACAGGGACCAACGTTTCTCCGACACTCAAGACATCCGCGGCAGAAACTTTGGGTTCCTCTTCTTCGGTTTGAACTCCCTCTTCTCGAAGTTTTTGTTCATACTCTCGAACCCCTTCTAAACAGGCACTGGCAATGAGAGAAGAAAAAAGACGAATGGCCTTAATGGCATCGTCATTTCCAGGAATAACATAAGAAATATTGTCAGGATTACAATTGGTGTCCACAACGGCAACCACAGGAATGCAAAGTTTATTAAAGCCCCAGGAAGTTTTTTCATTTCTCGGATACCACTAAGTCCACTTAAAAGTTTTTGGCGTTCTTTTTTTAAGGCAGAGACTTCTTTTTTAGGAAGCACATCAAAAAGTCCTTTGGCTTCCATATCTTCAATACGTTTGAGGTTATTAACCCCCATACGAATTGTTTTAAAATTGGTAAGTGTTCCGCCAAGCCAGCGATGCGTTACATAAAACATTTTAGCACGAGTGGCTTCGTCTTGAACAATTTGCTGGGCTTGTTTTTTTGTCCCAACAAATAAAACCTTTTGCCCTTCGGCTGTAAGTGAACGAACAAAATTACAAGCATCACGGCAAAGATCAACTGTTTTTTGAAGATCAATAATATGCACATCATCGCGCACATCAAAAATATAAGGCTTCATTTTAGGATTCCAACGACCTCGTTGATGTCCAAAATGAACGCCAGCTTCTAAAAACTCTTTCATAGATAATTCAGGCATCGTTTTAAAATCTCAAATAAATCTTAAGCTTACTAACATGTGGAAAAGTCAAATAGCAAGTATAAAATTGCTATTCGAGAGTTAAGGTTTTCAAGAGATTGAGTTCGGAGAGGACTTTCCCAGAACCATATACCACACAAGAAAGTGGATCTTCAGCAATCGAGACAGGCAGATCTGTCTTTTCACGAAGAAGGGCATCAATATTTCCAAGAAGAGCTCCCCCACCCGTCATCACAATGCCATTATCCGTGAGATCCGCGGCTAATTCTGGCTGAGTTCTTTCCAGCGTTTGCCTCACAGCATCCACAACGGCGTTGAGAGGCTCTTGGATTGCTTCTCGAATTTCATCTGAGTTCACTTCAACAGTAATCGGAGCCCCACCCACCAAATCTCGACCTTTCACACGCACCGTTCGAAGTTCTTCAAAGGGAGCAGCATTACCAATGGTAATTTTAATATTTTCAGCTGTTCGTTCACCAATCAAAAGATTATAATGTTTTCGCATATATTGAATAATGGCTTCGTCAAACTTATCTCCTGCCACACGAATGGATTTACTGCACACAATCCCACCCAAAGAAATCACAGCCACTTCTGTTGTTCCCCCTCCAATATCTACAACCATGCTTCCTGTGGGTTCTGTCACCGGAAGACCAGCGCCAATAGCCGCAGCCATGGGCTCTTCGATGAGATAGACTTCGCGGCAGCCTGCGGCTTCAGCTGCTTCTTTAACTGCTCGGCGCTCGACCTGGGTAATGCCATAGGGAACACAAATCACAATCCGTGGACGCAAAAATGACTTTTTGGGAACAGCTTGGCCAATAAAATATTTAAGCATGGCCTGGGTCACTTCAAAATCAGCAATGACCCCTTCTTTCATAGGGCGAATCGCCGTAATACTTCCAGGGGTGCGGCCCAGCATGCGTTTGGCTTCTTTTCCAACGGCCAAAACCTTCATTCCCCCATGCTGGTTCTTTTGGACAGCTACAACCGAGGGCTCATTTAAAATGATTCCCTTATCTTTCATGAAAACTAAGGTATTGGCAGTTCCTAAATCAATGGCAAGATCGTTTGAAAATTGACTGATAATGCTCTCCAGAAACATGACCCGGGCAATTTACCATGCTGAATACTCATTTACAAGTGAAAAGTCCCTGGCCAAAACCCAACATGGGGGTATGACAGAACCATACAAGTTTTCAGAAGTTATTGTACCACCACGACGTGGATTTTTTAAACTACTTTGCCTCAAAAACAGGCTCCTCCACCCTTCCCATAAATAAAATATTTCCCGTTCTTCTTTCTTGGATGAAAAATAAAAAGGGATGGTCGGCTCTAAAAGTAAATAGTCGTGGTCCTTCTAATAATAACTCGGATAGCGCATCGGATAGCGCAGTCGCAGCAGCAGCTTCTGTTCCCTCTTCATTCACATCTACAAAAGCCTCATGTAAAACACTATCAATAAAAATATCTAGTTTTCCAAAAATTCCTGAAAAATCTGCCGAAGTAGTAAATGAGGTTGGCATTCCCATGTGACTTAAAGTGGGATGAAGCTTATATTTTCTTTTAAATATGAATTTAGGAAGATAAATAAAAACGTGTTCATATTTAGTTTGACCTTTCCATGTCTTTAACTTTTCTAATGTTAATTTTGTTTCCAAAGCTTTTAAATCATTATTTTTAGGAAGTAAAAGGAGCATCGATAATTCATCCCCTTTATACGGCATCTCAAGAAGTTGTAATTTTTCTGTCTCAGCGTATTGAAATTTAAGTTCTCTATCTTCCAATCTCATCATGGGAACCTTAATTTTTTTGTCTTTATGGATTTGAAATTCTTCTTCTTTCGTCTGCTCCTTATCAAAGGGGATTTCCCACATTCCTTTAAAATAAATGGCATTCGTAAGAACAAGCCAAGTTAACTTAGAAAATGATTCTGGAGAAAAAAAGCCTGAAATTTTATGATGGGTCTTTTCTTCTATCCACGTATTGATCATTTTTGCTGCTTTTTGGGCTTTGCTAAAATCAATATTTCTCGCCTCTCCACCATAAAATTGCCTAACAAGCTCTTGATAGTTTTTTAGCAACCCTAAGCCCTTTTGAACCCATAAGGCATTGGCTGTATGAAGTTTATAAGGGG
>JACPST010000008.1 GCA_016193165.1 Deltaproteobacteria bacterium | reverse complement strand
AGATGGGTAGCCGTGTGGTTGCCAAATCGGATTCCATTTTTTTCCATTTCCCGAGCTTGCTCCCACGTCATAAATTTAGGATTTTGCCCAATGTTTCTCGTAACCAAAAACACCGTTGCAGGAAATCCATAAAATTTTAGAATAGGATACGCATTTACATAATTATCCAAATAGCCATCATCTAAAGTCAATGCGATGGTCTTAGGTGAAAGCTCTTTCCCCTCTATAACCCATTGAAAAAGAAAATCCAAATCAACTACATGATACCGATGATCCTTTAAATACTGTATTTGCTTGGCAAAAATAGAAGGCCGAATCCTCACAGCATTTGGAAAAGGTGATTCGAATAAAAAGGCCACCGAATGATACATTAAAATCGGAAGATGCTTTGCTTTGCTAAACATAATTTTTTTTTCCTATCAGTACGATTTCTCTTCCCTGATCATCCAAAAAATCTATCTTTGATTCATCTTGAGGATAAAGATCTAAATATTTTTTCACGCTTATTTGCCTTGGATCAAATGGATAATAAAAATCACTTGAAATACATTGAATCCCATTTGCTTCCAAAAGATGAAGAAGCTCTTTTTTACTTTGCCAATTTTTCCCTAAATCTTTTACCTCTCCTTCCGAAGTATGAAGAACAAATCTGGCCCTTTCAAGTTGATTTCTTAAAATCGCTTCTGTAAAAAAATAAGATTTTGTTTTAAAAGTCGCGATTAAATATCCTCCTGGCTTTAAAATGTGGGCAATATTTTGAATAAGCGGATTAAAATTGAGGCACAAATAAAGTGTTTCAATACTAATAATAGCATCTACACTTAACGCGGGACATTGAGCAACATAACGAGCCAAATCGATTTTCTTAAATTGTCCTGTTAAAGATAGGCTTTTAAGAGTCCTTTGGGCAGCTCGAAGCGCCATACCAGAAGTATCAATGCCCAAAGTCTGTGTAAACCCCGCTTGTAAAACTGGAATAGTCATTCTTCCTGCCTGACACCCCAAATCCACAATCTTTATATCGTTTCTTTTTTCTTCCGGGAATTGATCTAAGACTGAAAAAACTTTTTTTAAATAATAGGCGCCTCTTTCCTGAAAAGCAGGATGATGATACCAGTCCATAAACGTTGGATCATAACGAAAGAGCGCTCGTATCGTTTTACGATAGAGTTTTGAAAGCATGGGGTATGTCTACCTTAAACGCCTTTAACTTTTCAAATGCTAAATTTAAGCATATCCCTTTTGACAATGTCGATAGCGAAATCGCCCACCAGATAGAATGGATCCCTCCGCCCAATGCATTCACCAAAAAATACGCCAGAGGATAACGCCCCAAGGTCAAAGGTACAGAAATCAGCATATAAGGACGGGTCTCTCCGACCCCATTAAACCCACCTTCAAAAACCATCTCCCATCCCAAAAAAACTTCCAAGAGCCCAATGATTCTTAAATACGAAGCTCCATGAGAAATCACCTCGGGATCTGAAGAAACAAAGCTGATCAAAAGTTCTGGAACACTTAAGAAAACAAGGCTCATCGGCAGTAAAATAAACGTAATGAGACGCTTTCCTTGATAAGCCACCTCTCTTGCTGCTTGGCTATCTTTTCTTCCAATATTTTGTCCCACCAAGGTTGAAACAGCCACAGAAAATCCATAGGCGGTACAATAGGCAAAACCTTCGATGCGATGGGCCATCGTCAAAGCCGCCATCGCACTCATGCCAAAGGGGGTGATGAGCGTTGAAAGAAGAGGATAAACCAAAGACCAAATCACGCGAGCAGAGGCGGTGGGAATTCCAATACTTAAAATGCGATAAAAATAAGCCTGACTTAATTTTCCATACGTTGCTAAAGAATCCACATAGCCTTTTTTGCGTAGAAAATAGAGTCGAACGCCCATCCCCACGGCAAAACTGATAAGGGTAGCAAACGCCGCTCCAAAGGCACCCCACTTGGGAAACGACCCCCATCCAAAAATAAAAAAGGGATCTAAGAGCGCATTTAAACCAATGGCTCCTGTTAAAATAAGATTAGAGGTTTTGGTATCTCCATAGGCATTAAAGATTTGGCCTGTCAAAATAAAAGCAAAAAAAACAGGAGTTCCAAGGATTAAAACTTGATAATAAGCCAGTGCCGCTGCATGGGCTTTGGAATCTAGTCCCATCCAATGAAAAATAGAAGAAGCACCAAACCACAATACAAAAAGAAGAAAAAGAGAGACCAAAAGTCCTAAGTGAAAGGATTCTCGAGATACATCATAGGCCTCTTTTTGATTTTGGGCTCCAACAGCCTGGGAGACCAACGTTGCACATCCTATGGTCGTAATCCCCATAAAAGAGTAAACCGCCCAATCTAAAAAAGCCGCTGCAGCCACCCCAGCCACAGTTTCCGTCCCCAATTTTGCAATCCAAAAGACATCAACCAAATCAAAGGCGAGCATGCCCAGCTGCCCCCAGATCACAGGCCAGGCTAAGCGAAGGATTTGTTTATTGAGACTGTTCATTCAATAATCCTCGCACAAAGGGAAGAATTTCTTTCCAGTTTCTTATCATCGCGATAAATTTATTCCCCGGTTTGATTTGAAATTGTTTGGGATTTTTTTGAACCATCTCAATCATCATCTCTGGAGACAGGGGCGTTTGATCTAAAAAAGTAAAAACAGCTTTTTGATTTCCCACATCAATGGAACGCACTTTAAATTTCTTTAAGTAAAACTTTACAGCCATCACCTCAAATAAATTAAAAATAACAGGGGGGGGCGGCCCAAAACGATCCCGCATGTCCGCTTCAATATCGGAAAGCTCTTCTTCGGCTTGAATGGATGACAGTTGACGATAAAAAGAAAGTTTATCACTCATGTCAGGCATATAGTCCTCTGGAATGTACGCATCGACCTTGAGATTAAGCTCTGGATCCACTTCGTTTTCAAGAATTTCTCCCTTTAATTCCCGAACTGTTTGTTCTAAAAGATCGGTATACATCTCAAACCCGATGGCCTCGATATGGCCGGACTGATCTTTTCCTAAAATATTTCCCCCACCTCGAATTTCAAGATCATGGCTTGCGATTTTAAATCCAGAACCTAATTCTTGTGCCCCTTGAATCACAGAAAGCCGCTTCTTTGCATCTTGAGACAATTTTTCTTCCGAAGGAATGAGAAGATAAGCATAGGCCCGATCGCGGGACCGCCCCACGCGTCCTCTGAGTTGATACAGCTCTCCCAATCCAAAGGTATCTGCCCGATCAATAAGAATTGTATTGGCTGAAGAAATATCAATGCCACTCCCAATAATCGTCGTGCTCACCAACACATTAAATTTTTTACTGAGAAAATCGAGCATCATTTTTTCAATCGCAGATTCTGGCATTTGTCCATGGGCAAAATGAATTTTTGCTTCCGGAACCAGTTTTTGAAGATGGCCAGCCAACCGCGCAATCGTTTCAACTCGATTATGAATGAAAAAGACCTGCCCTCCCCGTCGAATTTCTTGCAAGATGGCCTCACGAATCGTCTGATCTTGAAACTCTGTCACATAGGTACGTATCGAAAGACGATCTTGAGGAGGGGTATTGATAATACTGATATCTCGAATGCCCAACAAAGCCATGTGAAGCGTCCGAGGAATGGGTGTGGCTGAAAGAGTTAAAACATCCAAAGTTTTTTTCATCTTTTTAATTTTTTCTTTATGTGTCACCCCAAAGCGCTGTTCTTCATCAATAATTAAAAAACCCAAGTCTCCAAACTCTACATCTCGAGATAAAAGGCGATGAGTTCCAATGATAATATCCACTTCCCCTATTTTAAGTTTCCGAAGAGTTTCTTTTTGTTCTGCGGGTCTGCGAAAACGAGAAAGCGAATCTACCGTCACAGGAAATGGCTTGAGTCGTTCCTTAAACACCCTTGTGTGTTGCTCCACCAGTAAAGTTGTGGGAGCAAGTACAGCCACCTGTTTTTTATCCATCACGGCTTTAAACGCGGCCCGAATGGCTACCTCTGTTTTTCCATAGCCCACATCTCCACACACAACACGATCCATGGGTTTTGAAGAACACATATCTGAAAGAATTTCTTCAATGGTCTTCAATTGATCGGGTGTCTCATCATAGGGGAAAGTGGCTTCAAGTTCATGGAAGTAAGAATCCGGGGGACTAAAAGAAAATCCCAAGTGGGCTTTTCTGGCAGCATAAATTTCCAAAAGTTCATGAGCAATTTCTTCGATAAGTTTTTTGGCTCTTTTTTTCGTTTTATCCCACTGCATCCCTCCCAGTTTGTCCAAATGAAGATGCTCTTTTTGACTCCCCACATAGCGCTGGATGACATTTAACCGATATAAAGGCACATAGAGTTTATCTTTATCGGCATATTCGATGAGCATAGTGTCATTGATACTGCCGCCCAAATGCAATCGCTCTAACCCTCGGTAAAGACCAATCCCATGATCGCTATGCACAACAGCATCTCCCATGTTGAGCTCAGAAAGATTTGTAATAAATGCCCCTTTTTTAGAGGCATGGGGTTGATGAATGTGTTTTCGCTGACCAAAGATTTCTCCTTCTGTAATAAAAATTATCTTTTCATCTGAAAACTGAAATCCTGAGGACAAAGATCCTAAAACCAAAAGCACCTCGTAAGAAAAAAAGGAAGGATCTTTTTTAAGCGCTTTCAATTTTTCAAAAGAAAAGTTTTCCATCATTAAAAAATGAAGTCCATAATGAGAAAAAAGTTCTTGGAAACGCTTCAGCTGTGTTTGCGTATTGGCACTAAAAAAAATCGTTTGTCCCTCACTTCGCCATGTTTTGAGTTGTCTGGCCAAAGGTTCCAAAATCTCAAGACTGGTCATTTTCATTTTCTTTATATTGTGACGAATATCCTCATTAGTCTTAATTTGGAGAGAAAAAGAAGTTTGGGTCATCGACCCTTGGGTCATAAGCTCCAGATCCGTCACATTCCAATATTTTTGAGGCGTGAGATGAGAGAAAAGCTCTTCAGATGAAAGATAAAGGCTTTGAACCTCACAAGAGAGTCGTCCCTCTTCCAGCGCTTTTTGATAATCGAGCCCGCATTCTTTTTGAAACTCTTGAGATTTTCTTTGAAGAACCCCCTGGTCTAAATAAAAAACATCGAAGGTTTCTGAAAAAACATCAAATAGAGTTTCTAATTTGGGGTAGAAAAAAGGAAGAAAAGCGTCGATCCCGGAAAAATAAATTTTATTCTCTAAATACTCTAAAATGTGATCTCGAGTAGATTTTTGAATCGCCGTTTCATCTGCCGCCCTCTTAACCTCTGCCTGGGCTCTTAAAACGGTTTGATCTGTATAAATGATTTCCCGTACTGGCAAAATTACAACTTCTTCTATCGATAGTTCTAAAGATCTCTGCGTAGCTGGATCAAAGGTTCGAAGAGTTTCAATTTCATCACCTACAAATTCAAGTCGAAAAGGTGCCGGGGTCAAAGGAGGAAAAATATCTACAATCCCTCCTCGGTGACTCCAAGTCCCCCGGTCCTCCACGCTTGAAACTTTGCTGTAGCCATTTTCCATAAGCTTTTGAAAAAGAAGTTCCCGTTGAAATTCTTGGCCTTTTTTCAAAAAAAGCGTTTGTTCAATGAGAATTTCTTGAGGGATAACCCGCTGGAAAAGAGCTTCGATAGTTGTAAGGACGCAAAGATTTTTTGATTGAAGAAGTCGATACAGAATTTCTATCCTTTCAACCACTTGATCGGGGTGAGGGGAAAGCGTATCAAAGGGANNNNGGTAAATAAAAACCTCATTTTTAAGCGTCGGAGAAAAAAATAGGATATCCGCCAAGAGAACTTCAGCTTGTTCGGGCGTTTGGGTCAAAATCAGAGCTGGATTTTTTCTGATTTGCCGAAGCCCTGCCAGCACATAAGTAAAACTCGCCCCTTTAAGGCCTGTCACCGTCAAACCTATAGGTGACGTTTCGTATTTATTTAAGAGCTGCTGTAAATAAGAAGTCATTAAATTCAAAGCTTAGCATAATTAGTTTTACTTGACTACGAAGGTAGGCCAAGACCATAATAGCTCTATGAAAAAACTAATTTATTCTCTATTTTTGGGTTTATCTTTAACTTTATCTTTCATTTTATCTTCTGGGGCTTACGCAGACACTTCTTCTGTCTCTTGTGAGGGAGATCCGAATAAAATTGCCGCAGAAGTCTTTGGAAGAAAAATCACAGAAGCTGAACTCCATCAGGCCCTCAGTGTCGATCTCTATGAACTGCAATCTAATATCTTTGAACTTAAAAAGAGAAAAATTGAAGAGATGGTTGGGAAAATTGTCCTGGAAAAAGAGGCAGCCCGACGCAAGATGAGCGTCAATGAACTTTTAGAACGAGAAGTCCAAAGAAACGTCAAAAAGGTTTCAAATAAAGATATAGACAAATTTTATGAACAACAAAAAGAGCATCTCAAAGGAACAAAAGAACAATATGAGGAACGCATCCGAAATTTTTTACAAAACGAACACCAGAAGGAAGCCTATGAAAAATATGTGGAACGGCTTAAAAAAACAGCCCGTGCTCAAGTGTATTTAGAAAAACCCGAACGCCCTCGAGTCACTCTCAACTTGACTCCCGCCCCATTGAAAGGGGGAGAAAACGCAAAAGTGAAGATTGTTGAATTCTCGGATTTCGAGTGTCCCTTTTGTGGAGGCCTAACCAAAACAGTGGATAAAGTCCTCAAAAAATATGGCCGCGCGGTAAACCTTACTTTTAAAGCATTCCCTTTAAGTCGTCACGCCAATGCCGTGTTGGCGCATCAAGCTTCACTGTGCGCCCATGACCAAGGGAAATTTTGGCCATTTCATGATAAACTTTTTGAAAATCAACAAAATCTTCAAAGAGCTGATCTTGAAAAATATGCTGAAAACTTAAAACTGGATTTGGCCAAGTTTAAACAATGCTTGGATAGTGGAGAAAAATTTGCTAAAATTCAAAAAGAACTTTTAGAAGGTCAAGAAGCTGGTGTCCGCTCCACACCTACCCTTTTTATCAATGGAAAAATTGTTGTAGGCAATGTTCCTCAAAAAGCGATTGAGGATGTTGTTAATGAAGAACTCGCGAAAAAATAGCAGCCTAACGAGACATTAAATAAAAGAAAATCGCGTCCATCAGCGCATGGCGAAAAGAAGAAGGGGTATTACTGGAAGGAGGATCGAGTACGGTATCCGTATGATCGGCATTAATGATTCCTAAATCGACACCTACACCAGAAAGTTTTTGTCGCTCAACTGTAATAAGACCATCGTTTTCCCCATAGAAACTTAAGTATTTTGCTGACCATAAAATTCCAAGGGCCACCGAATTTCCTTTTCCACCCACTTTTTGACTGGTCCGTAAAAAATAAATCGGCACGGGATGCTGGGCCAAAACTTCAATGACATCTGAAGAAAAAATACGATCGGATTCTTGAGTTGTGAGAGATTTGAGCCCTGCTGCTTTAAAAGGATTCCCCTCAAGAAGATCCGCTACTTTGCTTCCAAACGCGGCTTGGATCGTCAGCACCGCCTGCACCATCCGAGAAGTCGTTTGCGGCTCATCGGCAAGCATTTTTAAAGTCTCCGGGCTTCCTTTACTGTGGGTAATCACAATGATTTTTTTATGATGCCTTTCATAAATTTCATGAAGTTGTTTCAAAAGAATTCCTGAGTTTTCTTCAATCGAGTTTCTCGAAGAAGGTCTGAGAACATATACTTCTCCAGGAACATAGGTTTTTAATCGATCTCGGTTGTCTCCAAAGTAGCGTGCCACCCATCCTGCTCCTTCATTTAAGAATCCCGTGACAAAGACCCAGCAAAACTCACGTCCTTTGTCAATTTGTTCATCAGAAATATTTAATTTATTTTGAAGAGCAGCTTCAAAAACTGAAGAAAAATCCGTAGCCAAACTCACTGAACAAAAAAACATCAAAAAAGAGATAAAAATGGCTTTTTTCATAGAGTTATCATACCCTAGGGTGAAGTTTATTGACAAGAAATTTCACTTAAGTTAGACCTCAAAGGGATTTTTTGCTTATGTCATCCCCGCGAAAACGAGGATTAAGATGACATTCATAAACTATGTATACTCAATTTGCAACCGTTCTCATTTTTTTAATCATCGGAGCTGGAATGGTTCCTTTGATTCTTTTGGTGGGAAAGATTTTACGCCCCTCCAATCCTGATCCCAAAAAATTGACGAGTTATGAATGCGGTGAAGAGCCGGTAGGAGGCTCTTGGGTTCAGTTTAATTTACGTTTTTATGTCATTGCGATTTTATTTTTAATTTTTGATGTTGAGGTTGTCCTCATGTTTCCCATTGGAGCGACCTTTCGCCAATGGATGATCTCTCAAGCGGGGAAGGGGCTTTTGGTGTTTGCAGAAGTGGCCTTGTTTATTGGAATTTTACTCATTGGGTTTGCCTATGCGTGGGGATTAAGACCACCCGCTCAAAGAAAGAATCATAAGCCGTGTCCTTGCCTGAATTTTTAAAAGAATTGTTTGAATCTTGGCCTCTCTTAGGAATCCTGCCTCTTTGGTTTTATAGTCTCATCTGCATTTTGGGACTTTTATTTTTATTTCTCTTTCCCTTTGCTGGAATCGCCGTTTATATCGAACGGAAAATTGCAGGGGATATCCAGGCCCGCATTGGCCCCAATGTCGTTGGCCCCTATGGCATCTTGCAATGGATTGCGGATGCTCTAAAACTTCTTTTAAAAGAAGATATTATTCCTGCTTTAGCTGATAAAAAACTTTTTATTCTCTCTCCCATGATTATTTTTTTAAGTGGCGCCGCAGCTTATGCCGTCATTCCGTTTGCCGAAAATGTCATTTTAGCCAATCTCAATATTGGAATTTTTTACCTGATTGCTATTACTTCGATGGTGGCTCTGGGACTTATTTTGGGAGGTTGGGCTTCTAATAACAAATGGTCTTTGCTGGGAGGTATGCGCGCGGCAGCTCAAATTGTTTCTTTTGAAATTCCTGTCGCTCTTTGTATTTTAACGGCGGTATTGGTGGCAGGCACTCTCGATATGACTCAAATTGTTAAAAACCAATCTCCCTATCATTGGAATATTTTTCACAATCCTTTTATGTTTATTGCCGCATTTGTGTATTACATCGCTGCTCTTGCGGAAGCCAACCGCACGCCCTTTGATATTCCAGAGGCTGATTCAGAACTTGTTTCAGGCTATAACACCGAATATAGCGGCATGCGTTTTGCTATTTTCTTTCTCATTGAATATGCCGAGTGTTTTGTCATTTGTGCTGTAGCCGCAACTCTTTTTTTAGGGGGCTGGCATCCCCCGTTCATTGATATTTCAGGGCTTGCTCTGCCCTTAAGAATGCCTCTTCAAGTGATGGTATTTATGGCCAAGGCGATTCTTCTTTTACTTGTAATGATGTGGATTCGCTGGACATTGCCTCGGTATCGCGTAGATCAACTGATGAAACTATGTTGGGAAGTTTTGGTTCCTTTTTCTTTTGTGTGTCTTTTGGGAACGGCTTTTTGGATGGCGCTTTTTAAAGGAAAAGGAGTTCCAGAAATGATTTATGCTCTTTTAGGATGGGGCTCATGACCGCTCAAGACTTCTTCTTTTATATTTTTGCTCTGATTACACTTCTTCCAGCTATTGTGTGTGTGTTTCACCCCAATATTCTTTATGCAGGGCTATCTCTCTTTGGATCTTTTTTTGGCGTGGCTGGAATTTATATCCTCTTGGGAGCGGATTTTATCGCGGCTACACAAGTTTTAATCTATGTGGGAGGGATTTTAGTATTAATCTTATTTGCGGTGATGCTGTCTAAAGACATTTATGGGGCAAAATTTCAAGATGAAAAAAAGAAAAAGATTATGCCCATCATTTTAGGCAGTGTTCTTTTAGGATTTTTACTCAAATTTATTTTGACTACCCCTTGGAACATGACACTCACAGATGAAGCTCCTCTTCCAACCACAAGTCGCTTAGGAGATCTTCTGCTCACCGATTATCTTTTACCTTTTGAACTGGCATCCATACTTTTACTGGCGGCTTTAATTGGGGCGATTATCTTAGCGAGGAGCAAATGATGTTTGCCGTAGACTTAAGACATTATCTTATTTTATCTGCAATTTTATTTGTCCTGGGTATTATTGGGATTTTGTCTCGGAAAAATTCTGTGGGAATCCTCATGGGAATTGAGCTTGTCATGAATTCTGCTGGAATTAATTTTGTGGCCTTCTCCAAATATGTCGCTTCGGATCTTTCAGGCCAAATTTTCGCGCTTTTTATTTTCTTAATCGCCGCGTCGGAAGTTGTGGTGGCTTTGGCCATTATTCTTCGGATTTATCAAAATAAAACTACAGTTAATATTGAAGATATTAAGGATCTGAAATGCTAGAGAGTCTTTTTTTAAAATTTTTACCTTCCTTTGATCCCATGACCACAGCCATTCTTGTCATTCTTGGAATGCCGCTTTTAGGTTTTGTCATTCAAATTTTTGTTGGCAAAAGACTTTTTCGAGGGGGAGATTGGGTATCGGTAGGAACTATTTTTATTTCTTTTGCTTTGTCTACGCTCTTATTTATTGACCTTTTGTCTTCCGGCCCCCAATTTCGATGGACCGCCTCTTGGACATGGATTGATCTACCCAGCTTTCAACTCGCCATGGGAATTTTGGTTGATCCTGTTACTGTGCTTATGCTTCTTGTGATCACCACCGTTAGTTTTTTAGTTTTTCTTTATTCGATAGGCTACATGCACGATGATCCCAGATATAGTCGCTACTTTGCCTATCTTTCCTTTTTTTCTTTTTCAATGATTGGACTTGTGCTCGCCGACAATCTCTTTGCTCTCTACATTTTTTGGGAACTTGTGGGTTTAGCTTCCTATCTTTTAATTGCTTTTTGGTTTGAAAAACCAGAAGCAGCCCAAGCGGGTAAAAAAGCCTTTATCGTCACACGCATTGGCGATGTCGGTATGTTTATTGGAATCCTAATCATCTTTTTTGAGACGAACGGGCTTTTACATTTCGAGCCTATTTTTGATCATGTCACCCAAGGCAGGTTTTCCGGAGAATTTTTAGGAATTTCTCTTTTAACCCTTGCTGGAGTTTGCATTTTTCTAGGAGCAGTTGGAAAATCCGCCCAATTTCCACTCCATATTTGGCTTCCCGATGCCATGGAAGGACCCACGCCTGTTTCAGCTTTAATCCACGCCGCAAC